>JBCBUN010000224.1:0-4080 GCA_039818145.1 Pseudomonadota bacterium | reverse complement strand
CATCTTCGCGCTTGGGCGCATTCTGCCGCGCGGGGACGTTGTCGAAGTCGCCGTCCCCTTTGGAGCAGGGGATGCACGGCTTGATCAAATCGCTGTTGAGGTCGGTGACCGTGTGTCTTCAGGCGAAGTTCTCGCAACACTCGACAACGCTGCCCAACTTCAACTTGGATTGGACGCAGCGCTCGCCGACCTCACCGTCAAGCAAGCGGTCCTTGCACAGACTGAAGACGCCGTGCGTGCAAGTCGGCAAGAAGCCTCTGCGGCTTTGGAACGAGCGGTCGCGACCGCACAGGCTGCGACAGCAGAGCTGGATCGTCTAACACCCCTGTTCGAGCGCGGCGTCACGACACGGTCCGCATTTGATGCTGCTGTCGCGCGGGCCGCTGAAGCAGATCGGGATGTGGCGTCACGTGAGGCGACGCTGTCCCGGTTTCAATCAACAGGGGATCGCCCACAGGCCGATATCCTTGTGGCTCAAGCGAACCTGTCAGCCGCGGAAGTCAACGTGGCCGTCGCCCAGAACGACTTGGCCAAAAGCATCGTCGCCGCGCCAGTGGATGGCGTTGTGCTGGACATCAATGTGCAACTAGGGGAGCGCCCGGGAACCGACGGTGTCATGAATGTTGGTGACACATCCCAGATGATCGTTGAAGCGGAAGTGTATCAGACGCTCATCGGCCAAGTCGCAATTGGTGACGCTGTGACGGTCACGGCTGACGCCATCGATGAACCGCTGCAAGGGGTCGTGACGGCCATCGGGCTTGAGATCGGGTGGCAATCTATCACCTCTGACGATCCCGCGGCAAACACGGATGCGCGGGTTGTGGATGTCATCGTGGAACTGGACCCGCCTTCGTCGGCTTTGGCAGAGCGCTTTACAAACCTGCAGGCCGTGGTGCGCATCGATGTGGGAGCCGGCAGATGAGCCGCTTGTTGACGATGCTCTTCGGCCGCCTGCCCATCGGTTGGCTGCAGCTGACACACAGCCGGGCGCGGTTTGCTGCGGCTTTGGCGGGCGTGTCCTTCGCGACGCTTTTGGTCTTCATGCAGCTTGGAATACTTGGTGCCCTGAATCAGTCAACAATCGCGCCATATGATAATTTCCGCGCAGACATCATGATTTCGTCCGAGGACGCCAACACGCTGACAGATGGCAGCAATGTTGCGCGCACGCGAATGTTTCAGGCCCTTGGAGTTGCAGGCGTCGCGGACGCAGCCCCCGTCTTCATCGGCAATCTCATGTTGCAACTCCCCGACGGTTCTTCGTCTACGTTGCAAACATTCGGCATGAACGTCGCCGATGCCCGTTTCGCAATGCCGGACGTTGCTGACCAAATGGCGTTGCTGACACAAGAGAATCACGCGCTGATTGATACTGCGACACGAGGTATACCTGCCGCAGCGTTTGACGGGCTGATTGCCGGAGAGCCGTTCGCGTTCGAGATCGGTGGCACGACTTTCACAGCGGTTGGAACACTAGAAGTCGGCGGTGGGTTCTCGGCAGATGGCACGCTTTTTGTCTCGGAACAGACCTTCCTGCGGGCCTTCGGCAATCGGACGGCGGGGGCGCCAAACCACATATTGGTGAACGTTGAGCCGGGCCAAGACCCCGAGCTTGTCGTAGAGCGTCTGCGCAAAGCCCTACCGCTTGACGCTGTCAAAATCCAAACTCTCGGCGGTGCCGCGGCAGCCGATCTCGCCTATCAAACGACGGAGCGCCCGACAGGGATCATCTTTGGCTTTGGCGTTGTGATTGGCATCATCGTGGGCATTGTGATCGTCTATCAGGTGTTGTCCACAGACGTCGCAGATCATCTGAAGGAATACGCAACCTTCAAGGCCATGGGCTATGGCCAAAAGTTTTTCCTGGGGATCGTGCTGGAAGAGGCTCTGGTGCTAGCCGTTTTTGGCTTCATCCCAGGGTTCCTTGTGTCCATGGGTCTTTACGCCGGGATGAGCGCGGTGACGGGACTCCCCGTCGCCATGACGTTAGACCGTATTGTGCTGGTGTTTTTTGGGACACTGGCGGCCTGTGCCCTGTCGGGCGCGATTGCCACGCGGCGCCTTGCGGCGGCCGACCCGGCGGACCTGTTCTGATGTCCCTCACTATGCCGATACGGGTTCGGGGGCTGAACCATTTCTTTGGTGAAGGCGAGGCCCGCAAGCAGGCGATTTGGGACGTGAACCTCGAAATTGCCCGCGGCAAGCTGACAATCCTCATGGGACCGTCCGGATCAGGCAAGACAACCGTCCTGACCCTCATGGGATGCTTGCGCGATGTGCAGGAGGGAAGCGTCGCACTTCTCGGCACGGAACTGAACGGAGCGGCCGAGGCTGACCTGGTGAACCTGCGCCGGCGGCTTGGCTTCATCTTTCAGGCCCACAATCTGCATGAAAGCCTGACAGCCACCGAGAACGTCCTGATGGGCCTGCAGGTGCATGGCAAAGGCGACGCTGCCAAGCAGCGGACGGCAGCGACCCACATGCTTGGGTTGGTTGGATTGGCGGACCGAGTGGATTATCTGCCCGGCAGCCTGTCGGGCGGTCAAAAACAAAGGGTTGCCGTCGCGCGCGCCCTTGTGTCCAACCCCGAGATCATCTTTGCCGACGAACCGACCGCAGCCCTCGATAAAGAATCCGGTCAAACGGTCGTTCAGATGTTGAAGCAATTGGGACAGGAGCGCGGCACCACCACGGTTATGGTCACGCATGATAACCGGATCCTCGAACTCGCTGATCGGATCATCACGCTGGAAGAGGGCCGCGTGGTGAGAGACGTCTCCCAAGATCATTCGGTAAAACTCGTCCAACCCCGGAGCGTGTCATGAATACCCAAAACTTCAAGATGACCGTACTTTCACTCTTCATTGTCGTCGGTTGCGCCTTGAGTGCCGCCGCCGGGACGCTGTCAGCAAGCCAAATCCGGCAGGGCATCATCGGACAAAACTTTGAAGCGAAACGCATGGGGATGGTGATGAAGATCGCTTATTCCGCGGATGGACGTGTCAGCATCACGTCCGCGATGATGAATACAATCGGACGCTGGCACCTGGATGGAGACCAGCTTTGCGTGACATTTGAAAGCGGCCCGCGCCGTGGCACGAATTGTTCCTACCTGACCGCATTGGAGGATGGCGCCGTGCAAACCTCGGAAGGGCTCCTAATGCGCCCGAGCCGCTAGGCCGAGACGTCAGAACCAAACCCGAAGACTTAGTGGGTTCTTCAAAAGTGAGGAGATAGGTCGGTTTCGTCGCTACATCTGTAGTTCGCGCCAACTATTTGTTGCACTCGCAGCGAAAGGCCGGTTCCACGGACCGCACAGCAGCTTCTGACTGGAGTGGTCAACGGCCGCTTCGGGCCGTCCACCTCGTCACGATCTGACTAGATCAGACCGGATGCTGCGCTGGCACTTAGGTTGGCTGTGAGCCCACATTGCCTGTTTCGGCGTCGCAGCATCAAATACTTCATGGGTTTTGAGTGAGCACTGAAGGAACATTGCTGTGAACCGAAGATTTGTGCTGCTGACGGGGTGTTCCAGCGGTGGGAAATCAACTTTGTTGAAGGCTTTGGAAGAGCGTGGGTTCGCCACGGTTCAAGAGCCTGGCCGACGCATTGTGGCAGACGAGTTGAAGGGAGCAGGCAAGGCTCTGCCTTGGGTAGATATGAGGGCATTCGCACTGCGGGCAATCGAGGTCGCCAAGTCCGACTTAGAGGCTGCGCAACTGGTTGATGACATTGTGTTCTTCGACCGTGGCCTGATCGACGCCGCTGTTGCTTTGGCTTACTCGGGCGGCCCTACGATACAGGAAACACTTGGCGAAGCCCTCGCCTATGAAAAGCAGGTTTTCATTGTCCCTCCATGGCGGGAACTCTTTGCTGAAGAAGTTGAACGTAGGCATAGTTTCGATGCTGCTGTGCAAGAACATCACCGAATTGAACAGGCTTTGGATGCTCTCGGTTACATGAGAACTGAGTTACCAAAGGTGACGGTCCAAGAGAGGGCTGAAATCGTCCTGAAAGAATGCGAAGTGCTCTGAAACATAGGTCCGCTTTGTCCGCAGAGCCGACCTTAGCTTACTC
>JBCBUN010000223.1:0-4125 GCA_039818145.1 Pseudomonadota bacterium | reverse complement strand
GAGCTGTTACGAGCAGCACGCCAACAACTTTCATGGCCACCGCGATGACAACCGCCAGAAGCAGCACGAGAGCAAGGCGGTAGCGGGCAGGATTAATGCCTTCTGCTGCCGCCAGTTCTTCATCCATTGTTGCGGCAACGAGTTTGCGCCAGATGAAAGCCAGTGCCGCCAGCACCGCGATTGCGAGACCGAAAATCACGGCGAGGTCCGCAACAGATACCGAGAGGACGTCCCCAAAGAGATAGGCCGTCAGGTCGACGCGCAGGCTGGGGCTCAATGCGATGACAACGACGCCCAGCGCAAGCGAAGAGTGCGCGAGAATGCCCAACAAAGTGTCCAGAGCAAGACCTGTGTGGCGTTCCATCACTAGCAAAAGGAGCGCGACCGTGATGGTGACGGCAGCCACACCGAGTGTGAGATCAATGCCGAGGATGATGCCAAGGCCAATACCCAGCAGCGCCGCATGAGCTGTCGTATCACCGAAATAGGCCATGCGTCGCCAGACAACAAAGCAGCCCAGCGGACCCGCCATTGCAGCCACCCCAACGGCGGCCAACACGGCACGTACAAAAAAATCATCCAGCATGGGTGTGCTCTTTGTGGGAATGGTCGTCGTGGCCGTGGTCATGAGCAATATCGCCGCCGATGTCGTGCTCGTGGTCGTGACGGTGCTCATAGAAGGCCAAAGCGTCGGCAGCCTTTGGTCCAAACAGGCGCACATATTCAGAGTGTTGCGACACTTCGTGGGGCTGCCCGGTGCAACACACATGGCCGTTGAGGCAAATCACCTTGTCGGTTGCCGCCATGACCACATGCAGGTCGTGGGACACCATCAATACGCCGCAGCCGCGGTCCGTGCGCAGGCGCTGGATCAACTCATAGAGTGCCAGTTCGCCGGCATGGTCGACACCAGACACAGGTTCATCAAGCACCAGTATATGTGGATCCTGAATAAGTGCCCGAGCCAGAAGCACGCGGCGAAACTCGCCGCCAGACAGTGTGTGGACGGAGCTGTCCACGAGGTGAGCCACACCGGTTTCCTCCAGCGCCGCCAGAACCTTGGCGCGTGGCTGGGCGACAGTCGACGTCAACAGGCGCGATACCCGCACCGGCATCATCGGGTTGAGGGTCAGGCGCTGTGGAACATACCCGATGGTGAGGCCCGGCTTGCGGGTTACCTTGCCCGATGAAAGGTGCTGGATACCCAGCAACGCACGCACAAGCGTTGTCTTGCCACCGCCATTGGGCCCGATGATTGTGACAATCTCTCCTGCATCAACACTTAGGTCGATGTTGTGCAGCAGTGTGCGCTCCCCGATGACAACGGAGGCTGCATCGGCCGAAATAAGGTGTGTCATGCTGCGCCTCGAGCTGCACATGTGCTGCACAGGCCGGTGACTTCTACGGTCGTTTGATCCGGCACAAAACCTGTGTCTTTTGCAGCTTTGGATATCGCGCGCCCGATGCTCGGAGCTTCGAACTCAGCCACCTGCGTGCAGTCCCGACAGATCATGATCATCGGTTTGTGAGCATGGTCCGCATGGGGGCAGGCCATAAAGGCATTGAGGCTTTCAATCTTGTGGGCCAGTCCATGGCTTACCAGAAAGTCGAGTGCGCGATAGATGACAGCCGGCGCAGGGCGGCGGCCCCGCCAATCTATCTGGTCCATGATCTCGTAAGCACCCTGTGCGCGATGACTGTCCAACAGCACTTCCAACACGGCTTGGCGATCAGGCGTCAATCGCGCCTTGCACGCAGCCAGGTGCCGTTGGGCGTTGGCCAACGCATCCTTACGGCAAGCATCATGGTCGTGCGATTTGCTGGGGAACAGTGAGTGGCTCATGGGCGCATCTTGCCATGTTTGTAATTGTTACACTATAACATATTGAACTGTGATCAGGAGAGTACCCCCATGAGCCATATTGCCCGGACTTCCAACCTTTTGGTGCGCCTAGCGACAGGTGCCAGCTTTGGAGTGCTGGCCTTCACCGGGCAGGCTGCCGCGGAGGCAAATGTGGTGGCCACAATCCCGGCGGTTCACTCGGTTGTAAGCGGTGTAATGGGCGATACGGCGACGCCGCACCTGCTGGTCGCCGGTGGCGCCTCTCCGCACACCTACAGTCTCAAGCCATCCAATGCCCAGGCACTGTCGGATGCGCAGCTGGTGGTCTGGGTGGGGCCACAGATAGAGGCCTTTCTTGAAGGCGAACTGAAAACACTCGCGCCTGATGCGACGGTGGTTACCCTTCAGTCATTGGACGGAACTGTCACGCATCCGTTGCGCGAGGGCGGTCTGTGGGACGCGCATGATCATTCAGCTCATGGTGGACATGACGACCATGGACACGACCATGACGATCATGGGGACCACGCTGACCACAAAGATCATGATGACCATGCTGGTCACGATGATCATGGTCACGAAGAACATGCTCATGACGACCATCATGATGAACACAAGCATGCAGATCATAAGGGGCATGACGACCACGACGATCATGCCCACCATGATCATGACAAACATGACGACCATGCAAATCATGATGATCACGAAGGGCACGACGACCACGATCATGAAGGTCATGCAGGCATTGACGCACACATGTGGCTCGACCCACGCAACGCGATCGTCCTGAGTACCGCTGTAAAGGATGAGCTGTCCCGTATAGACCCGGACAATGCCGCAACCTATGCGCAGAACCACGCAGCGCAGGTTGAGATGCTCGAGGCTCTTGACGCGGAAATCTCTTCAACCCTCGAAACCGTTTCAGATGTGCGGTTTATCGTGTTTCATGATGCCTACCAGTATTTCGAAACCCGCTACGGGTTGAGCAGCGTTGGATCCATCACCGTGTCGCCGGAAGTTGCACCGGGCGCTGCGCGTGTGCGCTCCATCAAGGAGCGCATTAAGGATCGCGATGCCAAGTGCGTCTTTGCGGAACCCCAGTTCAAGCCGAGCATTCTGGAAGCAGTGATTGAAGGCACAGATGCCGAATCCGGCGTTCTTGATCCGGTGGGCGCTGACATTGAGCCGGGCCCGCAGATGTATTCACAACTGTTGCGCAAGCTGGCTGCTGATCTCAAGGGATGCCTGGCTTCGTAGCAGACATCAGGGATCAAAAATCAGATAAGGGCTGCTGTGCCATAAAACAGCGAAGCACCCACGAGGATAACCAGTACTCCGCCGACAGCGCTCATGCTGTTGAGCGTGAGGCTGGCCTCGGTCGATACGGAGCCGCGGGTCCAGATCGTCACGAGGCCAACACCGGCTAGGGTAAGAGCCATGCCTATTGAAATGGCGACAACCGTCAGCAGGCCTAACATCCAGGCACCACTGGCCAGCGCAAACAGGACAGCGATCAACGCGCCGGTGCATGGCACTGCACCGACAGCAAGGGAAAGCAGGCCACGCTCTCGACGTGAACCAGGTGTTGCAAGGTGATGATGGTGAGTCTCATCGGCGGCATGATCATGCCCGCAATTGGACTGCGCCGCAGCCAGTCCGCCCGGCCAGGGCAGTTCTATGCCATGGGGTGCCAGCAACAGCACACCGGCCCGATAGAGCATCAATCCGCCCGCGGCCATGATAAGGCCATAGCTGACAAGTTTGACGACCGTAAACGCAGGCCCGGACACGTCTATGACACCGCCAAGCAGGATGGCGGCAAAGACGGCAATGGCAGCTGCGGAGCCCACATGAAGCGCGGCTATCTCGCCGGCCATGCGGAACGCTTCACCCACTGGGGCAGAACGGCCTGCGAAATAACCAGCAACCACCAGCTTGCCATGCCCCGGTCCAATGGCGTGCACAGCACCGTAGGAAAAACCCAAGCCCAAAGGCAGCAGGGCTGCAGCAGAGAACTGGCCGGACCGCGCCGCGGCTTCCGCGCCTGCAAGGGCCTGAATGAGGTAGCTATGAAGCTTTTCAACCTGATAAATGATCTCACCCATCAAGGAGAATTCAACGTACATGCCGACGCATGACGTGCAGGCGGAAGCTGTTTCCGGTAGCCATACCAGACCCCCAGCAAACGCTGACAATACATACATACCTACGCGTGATTGGCTAAAGATCATGAAGTACAGTATGACTATCTATTCAACCAATGTCTCACATTAATTCGG
>JBCBUN010000222.1:0-4127 GCA_039818145.1 Pseudomonadota bacterium | reverse complement strand
AAACACACCTGCACCGCCAGATCCGCCCACAATGACGAATGCCCCGCCAGAACCAGCAGATGCAGCGCCCAGACGCGGCAAAGGAAGGGGCTCGGCATTTCGCCACCCGCCACCGGACGTATCCAGCACATAATGCTCTGAGAACGTCCTCATGGGATCGTTTGAACGTCCACCGGCCAGGTGAATTTGACTTGCCACCACGCCTACAGCCGCATCCGCCCGTGGCGACGGCAGAGCAGGCCCCTGGCGCCACCGACCCGCTGTTACATCCAGCACATGGACCTGCGCAGTCACGCCATTGCCGGTCCGTCCACCCAATGCGTAAATGTTGCCCGCTGCGGCGACCACACCCAGGTCCTTGCGGGGGGCCGGAAGGTCCGCACCCAATTCCGACCATGCGGCCTGAAAGGTGTCATACACAAAGACACGCGACGCATTGGGCCCCTCGCCGCCGACCACATAGAGTTTGCCATCAAGCGACGCCATGCCATGACGGGCCCGTCCGGCAGGCATGTCCGCCATCCGCACCCACACCGCATTGGCCATGTCGTAGCGCCACAACTCGGACGACGGCGTGTCGAAGTCTTCACCAGCATATCCGCCAGCAACATAGACACCGCCATCAAGAGCGGTTGCCATGCCGAACCCCTGGCGGCCAACCGGCATGGTGGGCAGCGGGCGCCAGATATCACCCAGTACATCGTAAGCAGCAAAATCCGCGACAGGTTCCTCGAGGCCCGCGCCACCAGCAACGTAGATGGTCTCCCCCTGTGCCGCAGCCGCCCCAAAGGCCCGCGCTTCACCGATGGGTGCCCCTTCACTCCAGCTGCCTGCCATGGCAGGCGCTGACGCAACCATCGCCCCGAGCAGGACGCCTCCAAGGAATGCGGAACGAAGCTTCGTCAAAGCAACAACCATGTGGCCAATCCAAGAAATGCTAGAAATGAAACCGCGTCTGTCAGCGCGATGAGAAAAACACTGGACGAAATGGCGGGGTCGGCCCCTGCCCTGTCCAACGCCAGCGGAATGAGGATGCCTGACAGACCGGCAAACCCCAGCGTGATGATCATGGAAACCGCGATGACACCGCTTAACTCCCAGTCACCAAATATCAAGCCCACACCCAGCCCCATAAGTACGGCAAAAATAAAGCCGTTGATGAAGGCAACGAGCACCTCACGTGAGATCACCCGACCGACGTTGAAATCCACAAGGTCTCGGGTTGCCATAGCCCGCACAGTCACCGTCATGGTCTGAGTACCCGCATTCCCGGCAAGGGCGGCAACAACCGGCATCAGGATGGCCAATGTCACCATCTTCTCGATGCTGACCCCGAAAGCAGAAATCACAACTGCTGCTATTGCTGCGGTAAAGAGATTGGCAAACAACCAGGGAAACCGGCTGCGCGCGGTCTTGATCACGGTATCCGTCAGAGCCTCGTCACCAACGCCGGCAAGACGACGCAGGTCTTCACCCGCTTCTTCCTGAATGACCTCAACAACGTCATCAACGGTCACCATACCGACCAGCCGGTCGTCTTCGTCCACAACAGCGGCGGAAACCAGATTGTATTTCTCAAACTGGTGCGCAACCTCTTCCTGGTCCATGTCGGCAGGAATGAGGGTCTGTTCCACATCCATGATGCTCTGGATTGGAACCGGGCGCTTGGTCCGCATGACCCGCGACAGGGGAACCGTGCCAATCGCGTGGTACATTTCATCGACGACAAAAATTTCGAAGAAGGTTTCCGGCAGATCGTCTGCTTCGCGCAGGTGATCAATCGTCTGGCCCACATTCCAGTGCGGCGGCACCACGACAATGTCGCGCTGCATAAGGCGACCGGCACTGTCTTCTTCATACTCGAGTGATCGCTCGATCTGCGCGCGGTCTTCATCGGGCATGCGCGACAGCAAGGCCTGCTGCGCTGACTCATCCATGTCTTCAAGCAGGTAGACCGCATCATCCGTATCAAGATCAGCCAGCGCTTCGGCGACACGACCAGGGCCGATGTGGTCCATGACCTCATCGCGCAGGCCCTCGTCCAGTTCGGACAGGGCAGCGATGTCGAGATCAGGCCCGAGGATAGCGACCAGTGTACGGCGCTCATCCGGGCGCAGGAGTTCCAGAAGCTCGGCTACGTCTGAGGGATGAAGACCAACGGCGGCGGCCCGCACAGACGGCGCATCGCCCGCATCAATCCGGTCGACCACATTGCGCACGAAGTCAGGCGACAGACCGATGTCATCGTCCGCAATGGGGTCGGGATCAGATGCCCGGTTCAGATCTGGTGCGGTTTCGTTCAGCGCCTTCTCCACCTTGGGGTCAGTCTGTCGGGGTCACCCGAAAGTCTCTCAGCCTGTGCTTTTGCTAACTGAACCGCTGGCAAGTAACCAGCCCAAATCGGCAATTCAGGACCAATGACACAAAGATGTGCAGCCATGTGGCTGCTGTCCACCGGCAAAGCCGGTGAGCAGGCATAAATAAACAAAAAGAAGAAAAATGGTGCGGTCGAGAAGACTCGAACTTCCACGGGTTTTACCCCACAGCGACCTCAACGCTGCGCGTCTACCAATTCCGCCACGACCGCACGGTAGAACCTGCACATGCCGCTGGAAGCGGCCAAACAAAGCAGGGACCGCCGTGTACCAAACTGCCGGGCCCAATACAAGGCCCAGATCTGCGCCCTGATCTGAGGCCCGATCTGACCCAGGCCGGGTTCCTAAATGCCGTCCCCGTCGACGAGGCCGGGGACGTGGATCCCGCACTCATCCTTGTCGGTTCCAGCCCACCGGCCAGAGCGGTAATCTTCGCCCTCTTTCACACGGTCCGTGCACGGCATGCAGCCAATTGACAGGTAACCGTCTTTCACCAGCGGGTGCCGCGGGAGCTTGTGATCTTCGATATAGGTCTTGAGATCATCGAGGTTCCAGTTCGCCAGCGGATTGATCTTGAAGCGCCCAGGCGTGCCGTCCGCATTCGCTTCCTGCTCGATCGTCGGCATGCTGGCGCGCGCGCCCGTCTGAAACTGCTTGCGACCGGTGATCGATGCTTCAAAACCTTTCAGCCCATGAGCCAGCGGTAGCACCTTGCGGAAATGGCAGCAGCCATCCGCATCCCGCGCCCACAGGTCGCCGGCAGGGTCCGAGACAGCTTCCACACGGGGGTCCGGGCCAAGCGACCGAACGTCCGTCAAGCCAAGCTTGTCCTGCAGCCGGTCGCGATAGCGCAGCGTTTCACCAAAGAGCTTGCCTGTATTGAGAAACAGCACCGGCACAGTGGGGTTCACTTCCGACAACAGGTGCAACAGCACGACAGCTTCAGACCCGAAGGACGAAACCATGGCGATCTTGTCCGGAAACGCCTTGTGCACCATCGCATCCAGCAACTCAGCACCTTCCAGGTGACCAAAGTCGCGACGCAGCTGTTCCAGCCGTGCAGACGTGACGGTCTCTGAGTCCATTGCCTGACGTTGCACAGGGGTTGCCTGTTCTGTCGTGGTGGCCTGCAATGCGGTCATGACAGCCAACCTTTCTCATCAATAAGAGCATTGGTGCGCTTGCCGAGTTCTGGCAGCGGCACCCCCTCTTCGCGCCAGCGCGTTCGGGCGCTGGCAATTTCATTTATATGGTCAGCCCATTCCTCACCGAATGCCTGACCCAGATATGCCTTTAGGCGACGTGCAAGTCCCGGAGATGCGCCGCCAGTGGAGATCGCCAAAAGCAGGTCGCCCCGACGCACCATGGCCGGCACATGAAAATCACACAGCGGCCGAACATCCTCAGTATTAACCAGCACCTTCCGAGCCCGCGCCGCCGCCGCCAGCCGCGCTTCATCCGGTTCCGCCAGGTCAGCAATGAACAGGACGTCCAAGGCCTCCAGATCACTGTCTTCCGGCAGATGATTCACCAGCCTTGTGCCAGCCGCTTCAACCATGTCCGCGTCAGCGTCCGGCGCATAGACGGCGAAGTCGCCTGCACCTGCCTCAGTCAACAGCCGGATACGCTGGCGGGCTGCGGAGCCGCTCCCAGCGACCGCCACCTTCAGCAGGTCCAAATCTAGCGAAACGGGAAACATGCAAAGGCTACCCAACAAAAACCTGGTGAAACGGCTACTTTGCGCCCGATTTG
>JBCBUN010000221.1:0-4135 GCA_039818145.1 Pseudomonadota bacterium | reverse complement strand
AGGACGCTCAAGCCGGTTGAAAACGAATTCACCTTCCCGCCGGTAAAAGGCGTGAAAAAGCTGTCTGCTGTCTCCGCTGAGAAAATGAAGCGGTCAGACTCCGACGAGCAAGCGGAGCGCATCGAGCTCTAAGCGCTTGAAGAGCTTTCCCTCCCTGCCATAATGCCGCGCCACGTTTTCCTGATTGCGTTTCAGGAAATGGTCAGCAGGGAAGTCAAAGATGAGTAAGCCCACCCCATTCACCATCTCCATAAAGCAATCCAAGCTCGACGCTATCGCACGCAAAGTGCGTGACTTCGAATGGATCGATGTGCCTGAAGGCAAAGACGCGAGCGATGGATGGTCGTACGGGGCTGATCAGACCTATCTGAAAGAATTCTGCGCCTACTGGCTGGACGGCTATGACTGGCGTCACTGGGAGGCGCAGCTCAACTCGTTGCCGCAATTCATTGCGACCGTGAACGACATCGACATCCACTACGTGCACGTCAAAGGCTCCAATCCGGAAAACCCGCCCCTGCTGATCACCCATGGGTGGCCTGGATCGTTCTTCGAGTTCTTTGATGTTCTCGACCGCATCGCCAACCCGGCCGAATATGGCGGTGAGGAAGCAGACGGGCGTGATGTGATCGCTCCATCCATTCCCGGTTACGCATTTTCAGGCCGTCCGCAAAAGCCCATGGGGCCGCGCGCGGTTGCAGCACTTTGGAATGCCTTCATGCGCGATGCCCTTGGCATTGAGAGTTACATCGCCCAGGGCGGTGACTGGGGCGCCATCATTTCCGGCTGGATTGCGTTTGATCACAGCAAGGACAAGCAGGGCGGCTGCCTTGCGGTCCATCTGAATTTCCTGGGTGTGCGCGGGCACATGGAACCAAAGACAGACGAAGATCAGGCATGGATGCAACACTCAGCCGGCATGCAACTGTTTGAGACCGCGTATTTGCAGATACAGGGCACCAAGCCGCTGTCGCTGACCATGGGCATGTCGGATTCGCCCGTCGGCCAGGCAGCCTGGATACTGGAGAAGTTCTACACCTGGGGTGACGTGAAGAATGGCGACATCGAAAGCGCCTTCACCAAGGATCATCTGCTCACCAATCTGATGCTCTACGTCGCAACAGACACATTCAACACCGCCACATGGATGTATCGTGGTGTGTTTGAGGAAGGCGGCGTCAATCTTCCGCCCGGAGAGACAATCGATATTCCGACAGGCATTGCCAACTTCCCCGGCGACACCGTGTATTCATGGCCACCGCGCAGCATGGTGGAAGCGGGCTACAGCAACATTGTTCAGTGGACGGACCATGAAAAGGGCGGCCATTTCGCAGCCCTTGAGCAACCCGACGCCTTCGTAGCCGACGTAATGGCATTCTTGAAGCAGGCGCCCACACGATAGAGGCCGGACTCATGCACCCCAGTATCGCTGCTGATCCCTTCACCATTTCGGTCGCCGACCATGAACTGGCGGACCTGAAGCAGCGGCTCGCCAATACCCGGTTCCCCAACGAACCCGATGGCAATGACAGCTGGGACTACGGCACCAACCTGTCCTACATGGAACGGCTGATTGAATACTGGCGTGACGACTATGACTGGCGCGCTGCCGAAGCGCGGCTCAACCGCTTTGACCATTTCCGTACCACCATCTCAGGCGACGATTTGGGCCTGCCGGACGAAGATCACCAAATTCATTTCATCTACGAGCGCGGGTCCGGAAAGAACCCACGTCCGTTGATACTCACCCATGGCTGGCCCTCGACCTTTGCCGAGTTCGAGCATGTGATTGAGCCTCTCGCCCACCCGGAGAGATTTGGCGGCAACGAGGAAGACGCGTTTGATGTGATTGTGCCCTCCCTGCTGGGCTTCGGGTTTTCATCCAAGCCGCGCACGCCGCTGGGGCCATCGGCCATTGCGGAGCTATGGCATTGTTTGATGACGCGGGTACTCGGCTATGACCGCTACTGTGCGCAGGCCGGTGACTGGGGCTCTTACGTCACGTCACGGCTGGCGCTGCAACATGGCGACCAGCTGGATGCCATTCATCTCACCATGCTGCCCCTGCGCCCGGCCATTTCAGGCGGCGGGGAACCGGTCACGCAGGAAGAAGCCGACTGGATCAAGAACATGCGCGGCTGGTGGGCTCAGGAAGAAGGGTATCGCGTGATCCAGGGCACCAAGCCCATGGCCTTGGCCTTTGCTGTGACCGACAGCCCGGCAGGTCTCGCAGGCTGGCTGGCAGACAAGTATTACCGCCTGGGCGATACCGAAAAATCTCATCCCTATGAAGGCATGGATCAGCGCTTTCCCATGGACATGATCCTGACGCAGCTGTCGATCTACTGGTTCACCGGCACCATCAACTCAGCCAACACGCTCTACAAGGCCGGGCCCATGGAACGCACAGACAAACTCAAGCCCGGTGAGCGGGTGGCGGTGCCAACCGCCTATTCGGAATATCCAATGGATGTGTTGCCCCGCACGCCGGAAAGCTGGGGCAGCCGCTGCTATGACATCAAGCGCTGGCGGTTCATGGAAAAAGGCGGCCACTTCGCCGCCCTGGAAGAGCCGGAAATCTTTACGCGCGACGTCCAGGACGCCTTCCGCGAGCTACTTGGAAAGATATAGAGACGACGCGGCGAACCGGATTTAGGCGATGCCTTCGCGGCCCATTGCCAGGAACTTCTGGCGCCGCTGCGCAACAAGCTCATCGCCGGACAGCGGGGCAAGAGCGGCCAGCTCTTCTTCAATCGCCTTGCCGGTTTCTGAAATGATCTGCGCAGTTTCGCGATGAGCGCCACCAATCGGCTCAGGCAGAATACGATCAATCACACCAAGCGACAGCAGGTCCTGCGCGGTGATGCGCATGGCCGCGGCCGCGTCCTGCGCCTTGTCAGATGACCGCCACAGAATAGAGGAGCAGCCTTCCGGCGAGATCACGGCATAAATGGAGTGCTCAAGCATCAGCACCTTGTTGGCAGCCGCAATCGCCACAGCCCCACCGGACATGCCTTCGCCAATGATGACAGAGATCAGCGGCACCTTGAGAGACAATGACCGATCGATGGAGCGGGCAATGGCCTCAGCCTGACCGCGCGCCTCGGCATCCTTGCCGGGATAAGCACCAGATGTATCTGCGAGCGTGATCACCGGCATCTGAAACCGCTCGGCCAGCGACATCAACCGGACTGCCTTGCGGTAGCCTTCCGGGTTCGCCATGCCGAAATTGTGCTTCAGGCGGGACTGGGTATCAGAGCCCTTTTCCTGACCGATCACGACAACCCGGCGGCCATTGAGGCGACCCAGGCCACCTTCCACCGCGTGGTCTTCACCGAATGCGCGGTCACCGGCAAGCGGGGTGAAGTCCGTAATCAGACGGCTTACATAATCTGTGAAGTGAGGCCGGTTTGGATGACGGGCCACCAGTGTCTTCTGCCACGGCGTCAGCTTGGCGTAGGTGTCGGTCAGAAGCTGCGACGCCTTGGTTTCAAGACGCACGACTTCGTCGCCAATCTGCATGGTCGGGTCTTCTGCCGCCATCCGGCGAAGTTCCTGGACTTTGCCTTCCAGCTCTGCGACCGGTTTTTCAAACTCGAGATAACTATGCATTGGAGGTGTTTGCGACCCTTTGATGAAGACGCGGCAAACTGGCGCGGGACCCTTGGATTGTCAACAAATTCACACGTCTAGGCTTAAGCCGGGCGTGCCCGTGCCAGTGAAAGTTCATATGGGAGTGTCACAAACCCGTTGAAAGGACCGTCTTTAGGGAAAATCGCCCGGTTTTGGGCCATTTACCGTCCTTTCAAGGAGTATGACATGACACAGAACACTGGTCCCATCTCATGGTTCGCCGAGCGGGCCCTGCGCAAGATGGAAAAACGCTACGACTACAGCTTTGATTATGTCCGCTATCTCTGGCACGTCTCCCGCCCCGCATATCGGCGATTCTCCTTCGGGTTCATGTGGTTTGCCACAGGCCGCGAGGTTCTTCCCGCAGATGCCGGTGCCGTGGCAGGCATCGTCAGCACATTGCATGCGGACTGCGGCCCGTGCACACAGATCACCGTGAACATGGCCACAGAGGCAGGCGTACCAGCGAACATCCTCAGTGCAGCCGTTGCAGGTGATCTCA
>JBCBUN010000220.1:0-4138 GCA_039818145.1 Pseudomonadota bacterium | reverse complement strand
GTCCTCAGGGTCACGCGACCGGGTGATGTCCATGCCTTCAAACAAGGAGTGGTCGCCGCGATCAGGACCAAGGTGGAAGCAGCGCGGACCATAGGTGCCTTCGCGCACCATCATGCGTGTGCCATCGCCGGAGGTCACGATCGCGTCCCAGCTGTCTTCGGGTACGCCGATCTGGGCCAGCTGCGCGGGGATGCCTTCCGCCGGGCGCGGGGCATTGGACACGAGCACAACGGGTCCGTGCTCTTCGCGGAACTTTTTTAGCGCAGCGCAGGCGGCATGATGGGGCTGCTGGCCATTATGGATGACCCCCCAGACGTCACAGAGGATCGCGTCATAGTTGGACGCGATGTCGCCGAGGCTGGAAATGAGTGTGGTCGTAGATGCGGGAGATGTATCTGACATGGCGGCGGAGGTAGCGGGCTTTACGCGCTCACGTCAAGCATACCGGTCAGTCGGCTCGCCATGATGTGCGCCTGGATGCGGGCCTAAATGCGCGCCTGGCGCAATTCCTCCGCCGGGTTGGCTGTGGGGTCTGCGGGTGCGGACAGGGCGTCCTCACGGACAGCACGCGGTTCGCCGAACAGGAAGCCCTGGCCATACCCGATGTTGAGATCAAGGACCGACACAGCGGCGCGCTCATTCTCAATGCGCTCGGCAATCAGGTCGATGCCGTTGCGTTCAAACAGGGCCTTGATGTCATCCGCCCGCACCAGCGAACCGGTGCCACGCAGGTCGCCCAGCAGCATGTCCGCAGGCACTTTCACGAAGCGGAAGCCCATGTCGTGGAGTTCGCTCAGATTCATGTCGAGGCGGCGCACATGGTCCAGCGAGAAGCGGAAGCCAAGGACGTGCAGCGCTTCAAGGCTGGCTCTTTCAATCGGACCGAGCCCGTCAAAGGCCGCCTGCGAAAACTCGAAATACAGATGCCCGGTCAGATCCGCATTGTGTTCCATGAACTCAACAAATTGCGGGAAGAATTCCGCATCCAACAGCGAATGCGGGGAGATATTGCAGAAGACGCCGATGTCACGGCTTCGGGCCACAAGGCGGCGCACCACCTGGACACACCGGAACAACAGCAGGTTGTCGACCACCGGCATCATGCCGGCAGGCTCTGCCACACGCATATAGTCGCCCGGCATGATGATCTCGCCCTCGGACCCGCGCAGGCGTGTCAGCCCTTCGTAAAAGCGGGTGCGGCGCTGGGGCAGCGTGACGATGGGTTGCAGATAAAGGTCAACGCGGTTTTCTTCCAGTGACGCACGGATGGTTTCAATCATCTCACCTTCGGTCACGGGTTCAGCCGCTTCACCTTCAAGGGGTAGACGTGTCTGGTCGCGGGGTGCATCGGGTTTGCGATCGGTGGCGCGGCGAGCGGGAGAAGTTCCGGTGACGCCTGCTTCAACGCTTTCGGCAAGGCCTTTGACCAGTGTCTCGACCAAGCGGACTTCGCTGGAGAGCTGCTCGTTGCGGGATGTGGTCTGAATATCCAGAGATGTTTCAAGTTCTGCAATGTGCTCGCGCATGCCGTCCATGTCGCGGCTCATGGTGGCGGCCTGCATGCGCAGACCACGCAGTTCTGTTTCAAGTTGGGACCGTTCGGCACTGCGGCCCACAAGCGCATGGGCCTGTCCGGCAAACAGGAGGAGCACCGCCCCCACCAGAATGGCCGACTGAAGCTCAACGCCACCCGCCCGATGCAGGGCGACCGATAGCCCGGCAATTACAATTGCGTATGACGCAAAGATGAGACCATGGTTGAGCCAGGATGGCATGGCGAAGACAGTCTTTTGGGCGGAAGGCCGGGCGATCTGGCGCAGCTGTCCCGCATGGTGAACAGAGTCTTGATGGCCAGTCTTGCCCGCAGGGTTTGAGAAATCGTTAACCACACCGGCAGTTGGGGTACTTTGAGGCCGAGATTTGCCCATTCACGGCCTGATCCCTAGATTTGCGCCCATGCGCCACAGATTCCCGCCTATTTCACCCGACGGCCTTTGGATTTTCGGCTATGGCTCCCTGATGTGGGATCCGGGCTTTGAGTATGTGCGCGCCGCCCGCGCCACCCTACCAGGCTGGCACCGGCGCATGAGCATGATTGCTACCAATTCCTATGGCCGCCCGTCGCGCCCAGGCCTTGCAGCCGGACTGCACCCGCGCGGCAGTGTTGACGGCGTGGCGTTTCTGGTAGCGCCGGACAAATGTCCGGAGATTCTCGATGTGCTCAGCAAACGCGAATGGGCCTATCTGGCGGTGATGGCACCGATGCGCCTGGCGGACGGGTCGAGTGTGCGGGCACTGACCTATCTCGCCAGCCCGGTAAACGGGCGGTTTCGTGCGACCCAGCCAGTTGGGGATTTTCTCAGGCGGCTCAGCCATGGGGTCGGGCGCAAGGGCTATGCGGCTGACTATGTGCGCCAGTCCGCCCAGGCCCTGACCGCCCATGGCGTCCGCCAGAGCGACCTGCATGATCTCGTGCCGGTCATTGCCGGTGGTACCCTTTTTCGCCGCTAGGGCGTTTGCGCGGATAAATCAAGCGCGCGGACAATCCCAAAACCTGATACATCCTGCCCTCGCTTAAACGACGATTGATAAGGATGTCTCCCGTGAGTGCGCATAATTTCAGCTTTCCGTCGATCACCGGCAGCACCATCAACCTGGCCGACTACAAAGGGAAAACGGTGCTTGTGGTGAACACCGCCAGCGAATGTGGGCTGACGCCGCAATATGGCGACCTGCAGCGCCTGTGGGAGCGCTACAAGGATCGCGGCCTGATTGTCCTTGGTGTGCCGTCAAATGACTTCGGCGCCCAGGAACCGGGCACGGAACCCGAAATTCAGGATTTCTGCACGGTCACTTACGCGGTCGATTTTCCGATGACCAGCAAGCAAACCGTGATCGGCGACAATGCCCATGACTTTTACAAATGGGCTGCCAAGGAGGGTGGCGACAGCGCCATTCCCGGCTGGAACTTCCACAAGCTGCTGATAGGACCCGACGGCGCCTTCATCAAGAGCTTCTCCCCCAAGGTCACGCCCATGTCGGACGACTTGCTGCGCGACCTGCGCCTTGTCGTTGAAGACGCCTAGGCGCTTCGCGATGCCGAAAACACGAAAGCCCCCTGCCGGGTTACGGCAGGGGGCTTTTTTGTGACGCGGTGAGACTCTTAGGACGCTGTGCGACCTGTTTCCAAAGAGGACGTTGCGCGCAGCGGTGAAATCTGGATTTCCACGCGGCGGTTAGCAGCCTTGCCGGCTTCCGTTGAATTGTCCGCAATCGGACGTTCCTCACCGAAGCCCTTCACTAGCAGGCGGCGGCTGTCCACGCCCTGGCTGGCAAGGTACTGGCCAACAGAGCTTGCGCGGCGCAGGGACAGGTCGATGTTGTATTCAGCGCTGCCGGATGAATCCGTGTGGCCCATCACATCAACCAGCGACTTGTCATACTCGTCGAGCACGATCGCGACCGAGTTCAGCACTTCATAGAAGTTCGGCTTGATGTCGGACTGGTTGACGGCAAACGTGATGTTGGACGGCATGTTGAGCAGGATGTTGTCACCCACGCGGGTCACGCTCACGCCGCTGGCCTGAAGACGCTCGCGGAGTTCTGCTTCCTGACGGTCCATGTAGTAGCCAACGCCCGCCCCTGCCAGCGCGCCAACGCCGGCGCCGATCAGCACGCGGGTGCGAGTGTCGCCGCCACCAATCAGCGCGCCACCCAGCGCACCTACCGCAGCACCAATGCCGGCACCGATACCCGCTTTGGATGCCTTGCGTTCGCCTGTGTAGGGGTCTGTCGTGCAGGCCGCCAGTGTCAGCGCGGAGGCCGCTACGAGGGCAATGACTTTTTTCATGAGTGTCCGTCCTTTGAAATCGCCCCTGGGAGGGCCCTGAATTCGTTCCGGATGACGGGTCGCCGCATCATGCGCGAGTGGCCCCCAACATCCCCTATCGCCTCAGCGTCGGATTCGCAGCATGAACCCAAGCTGAACAATCTCTCAAAGCCGATGCCGCAGGCGCTGGCAATCTGGTATAGATGCCGGGAAACCTGCGAAAAACCATCAAGCTTCTTGGCTGTTGTGCAGATTCTAGCACACAGAAGCAGCCGATGGCCCTGCATTTGATCTAACGAAAAACACGTT
>JBCBUN010000219.1:0-4149 GCA_039818145.1 Pseudomonadota bacterium | reverse complement strand
CGAGCGGCGGCTGGTCATTCATCTGGTCAGCGAGGGACAGCCTGAAAGGATTATGGTAGTGAACACGCGCTCGGGCCAGGTGGTCCGCTCCCTAGTGCTGACGCCTGCGGTACCTTAGGGGTTCTCTACCTTTTGGCTGAGGTCACGCGGCCCGCTTCTTGCGTCTGCTGCGCACAAGCATTACCCCACCCAAAAGCAGCGCAGCACCGATCACGGCGAACAGCGTGTTGCGACTGGACGGATTGACCAGGGTTTCTGCGATCGAGAACCTCGCCTCACACCACCAGTTGCACTCACCTTCAAAGAAAACTCCGGGGCGCAGGGTCAGTGGAGGCTCAGGCGCAACCACGTTGTTGGTGGCGGCGAAATCGTCATAGGCCTGCACCGTCGCTGCCAGCATCTCAGGAAACTCGTCGGCCAGGTTGGTGGTCGCGCTGGGGTCTGCTGCAATGTCAAATAGTTCCCACTCACTGTTGCCAACTGGTGGACCAAGGAAGACGGCTTTCATATTGCCCTTCCTCACCATGCGGTTGCCGAACAGCTCTGTAACGATCGGCCGGGTTTCATCGCCTGCGTCGCTCGCCAGAATGGGCAGGATCGAGCGACCGCGTGGCTGGAGTTTTCCTTCATAGATCGGGTGGTCTTTGGATGTGATGCCCGCCAGTTCGTAGAGCGTTGGGGCCAGGTCCGTCACGTGGCCCGTGCTGTTGCGGATCACCCCGCGCTCAACGCCTGGGCCGGAAATGATCATCGGTGATCTGACGCCGCCTTCAGCCACGGTGGCCTTGAACATCCGAAAGGGTGTGTTGCTGCTGTTGGCCCAGTCGCGGCCCATGGTTGTGAAGGAGCCCGCCTGTCCCATGCGCTCCGGGCTTTGATCGTAATTGTCGTGCAACCACGCGCGGGTGTTTCCCCGATAAACAATCGGCGTGGTGACCGATGCGCCATTGTCAGACAGGAAAAGAATGTAGGTGTTGTCGAGGCGACCGGTCTCTTCCAGTCGTGCAACCACTCTCCCCAGCTGTTGATCCAGCAGTTCGACCATGGCGGCGTAGATTTCCATCCGCCGGATGTCGGTGGCGCGTTCTTCTGGTGATCGTTCAGCCCATGGCGCTTTGTAGGATGGCAGCCAGCTTGGAAAATTGAGGGGGGCGTCGAGTTTGCTGTCCGGGCTGATCAGCCCCAGCTCTACCAGGCGCCGGCGTCGCTGCTCTTTTTCAGCAGCCGGGCCGTCATCAAAGACACCCTTGTAGCGATCAAGCCATTCGTCAGGAACCTGAAGCGGGTCATGAGGTGCCGTGTAGGCGAGATAGGCAAAGAACGGTGCGTCGGCGGCGCCATCCATGTACTCGATGATTTTGTCGGTGTAGCCGATGCTGGAGTAGAAATCGTCAGGCAGCTCGGTCGGCTTGCCGTCTTCCAGGTAGGTCACCGTTTCCAGAACACCAATTTGGCGTTGATCCGCGAAGTGGCTGGATGCGCCTTCCAGCAGGCCAAAGGCACGATCGAAGCCACGATTGTGTGGCCGCTGATCCTCATCAATTGCCAGGTGCCACTTGCCGCTCATCATGGTGGCGTAGCCATTGGCCTTCAGCATTTCTGCGACGGTGACGACGCCGTCATGCAGCTGGGCGCCGTACTCTATCCGGCCAACTTGGTTGGGTGCTTGCAGGGTGTGCATGGTGCCAACGCCGGCCGCGTGATTGCTCACCCCGGTCATCAGCATGGAGCGGGTGGGAGAGCAGGTTGGCGCAACATAAAAGTTGGACATGAACGTGCCGCGCTCGGCCAGGGCGTCGATGTGCGGTGTGCGGATCTTGCTGCCAAGGAAGCCGGGGTCCGACCAGCCCATGTCATCGACCATGACGATCAGAAAATTGGGTTTCTGGTTCTGTTGGGCCGTCTGGGCCGGTTGGGCTGCCTCTACCGTTTGGGCCCTTGGTGATGTCAGCGACAGGCCGCCGGCAAGCGCGGCTGCGGCAAGTGAAATCAGTATTTTTCTCGTTGACCGAACGTGCATGCTTCGTCCCCTGTCGGCAATTTTGCGACGGACCATATCAGGCACCGCAGCGAGAGGCAGCAATTACTGTTCGATTGATCAGTGAAAATCAAGTGCGGAGACGTCTGCCCGATGGATGTTGGCCGCTTAGGCGGATACGCCGTCGCGCAGGGCACGGATGCGGTCAGACAGGGTGGGCTCTTTGGGTGCGGCTGCCGCTGCCACCGGCGGCTCTGGCTGCGGATCGGGCTGCGGCTCAACGTGTTGTTCCGGCTGCCGGTCTGGCTCTGCGTGCTCTGCGCTCTGCTCCAAACCCTGCTCATATGCCGTGTCATCACTGACAAATTGCTGGGCCTGATCGGGCGCTGATGCCTCGGGTGTGGGAGCGGCTGTGTCTGCAGGTGCTTCAGCTGCAACTGTTTCATCGTAGGCGACAGGAGCTGCAACAGACGGTGAGGCCGGGGCTGCTTCCGGGTGAAGGGACTGGGCAATTTCGTGATGGGATTCTCCCAGGCCGGCGATTTCCGAACTCAAGGCTTCTGCCCGGCTGCCAAGGTCGGCGGCTTCGCGGCCCAGTGAATCCGCCCGGGCACCGAGATTGCGGACATTGTCAGCAAGCGCCTGCATCTGGCTTTCGCTTTCAGCAAGCAGGGCATCCCTGTTGGCGATTTCCTGTTCGAGATTTGCCCGGGCTTCTTCCAGTGCGCTTACACGGCTTGAGGCCTCGGAAGAAATCTTGTCGCGCGAGGCTTCGAGTTGCTGGATTTCAGTGAGCAGGCTGCCTTCGCGGGCCGCAATCTTGCCTTCGTATTTTTTGGACACATGGTCGCTTGCCTCGTGAAAGGCGGCGGAATGGACGTCCTGACGGACGCGTTCGGTGGTGACTTTCGCAGCCCGTGCCCACAGCAGTGGTGCAAGGGCCAAGGCAGCAAGTGCCATTATCAACACGCCCAGAAGGACAAGCATCAGTGCTTCGGCCATGGTGTACTCAACCCCAACTCGGCACCGGCAGAAATACATTGCAGCCGGTGCTTTACGCCCCAAATCAGGGATGTTGGCTTCCCCAAGCGCATCCCCTCAGCGCAGATTGCCAAAAACGCAGGAAAGTTGCCACCTTGTTGGCAAAACACCGTTAAACTGGCCCCATGACCGACACCCCTGACCAGACCAGCACAGCAGTGACACCGGCACCGGACATGGTGGCTGCCGTTGAGGCGCCATTGGCTGATGTTGAGCCGATTGATGATGAGAATGGCAATGGGCACGGTGCGAGCGGCAGCGACGTTGAATGGTACGAAGACGGCGGACGCAAAACCGCACTGGGTGCCTGGGCCGGCGTGGCCGTGCTCAGTTACGCGACCATGCAAGTGACCGGGTACTTCGCGGACTGGCCGTTTGTGGCGCTCGTAGCCGGTGCGGTGGGGTATTTTGCCGTTCGCGGTGTGGCTGTGGTCCTTGCAGAACTGAAACGGCGCACAAACCCAGCCTGAATGCAGCATGAACGATGCGCGGAAAAACCCCCTCGACAGGACAAGGGATTTGTTGTGCTGGGCGGAAACATGGGTTCAACTTGGTTTGCAAACATTTTGTGACACAGGGGAAAATTGCATGTCAGTCAAATCATCATTCGGTATCGCCACTGCTGCTGCCATCGGGCTTGCTTTCGGGACAGCTTCCGTGATCAGCCCTGCACTCGCTGAAGAGTATTACGAAGAAGAAGTCGTGATCGAGGAAACCTACGAAGAAGAGATCGTCGAGGAAACCTACGAGGAAGAGATCATCGAGGAGACCTACGAGGAAGAAATCATCGAAGAGACCTACGAAGAGTAGGCTGTTTCCTGGTCACAGCATCAGGATCAACGCTGATTTTGAAAAGGGCGCTGAGGGCATTGCATCGGCGCCCTTTTTTTGCGCATACCTTCTGGCGCACGGTCGGGTGCACATTGGGTCAAACGGATTTGGATGGATCCCGGTATGAAGCGAGTGTTGGATGTTGAGCAGGCTATGCCAAATGTCACAGGGCTGATTTTTGGCTGCGTGGCAGCGGTGGTGTCCCTGGGCAGCTCGGCCCTGGCTCAAGACGTCAGCTTCTTCACCACTGACATGTACATCGACGAAGACGTGATGATCGAAGGCGCGTTTGTTTCCGG
>JBCBUN010000218.1:0-4151 GCA_039818145.1 Pseudomonadota bacterium | reverse complement strand
CGCAGCGCGAAGGCGATACCAGATGCCCCGATCTCCAAGGTCAGCGCGCTGAATGTCAGCCGTTGCCGCCGCGAGAATTCCCGCATGTTTGCGCTGAAGGCCGGCCCACTCGGTCTGGGCACGCGCCTGATCGCGGAACGAGCCAATCTGAATGACCCATCCACCCCCAGATGCTGCCGGGGTTGCCGGTTGGGCTGCCGGTGCTGGTGTGGGCGTTGGTGCAGGTGTTGGCGCCGGAGTCGGTGCCACCGCAACAGGTGCAACGGGTTCAGGTGCCGGAGGTGTTGTTTCAGCCGCCGGCGCTGGCGTCGGCGCAACCGGTGCGGACGGGATTGTGCCGGGCTCTTCCGGCGGTGGCAGAAGGCGCTCTACGCCCGTTTCGACGTCGCCGGCGGCACTGTCGCCATTGATCCGCTCAAAAATCTCTTTGTCCTGATGGGGAATTTCCATGCCGCCGGGCTCTTGAGGAGCCACCTTTTCAGGTCCGCCATCGGCACGCACGATCGGAGGTGCTGTGCGAATACCTTCTTCACGGCCCTGCTGATAGGCGAAATACACAACGCCCGCGAGGGCCGCCAGGACGGCGAGCACCACAATCAACATCAGCCAGCCGCGGCCCGCAGGCTCGTCGTCTTCGTCGGTGGCGTCGTAGGTGTCCATTTCATCGACCATCACCGGGTCAAACGCACTGCGCGCATACCGGTCATCATCTTGATCCATATTGGACATGGGCCCTTGCCCCTCCTGATCCTGTTATCTGCGCATATGAACCGCTTTCTGGCGGTTTAGCGCATTTCCTTCACCGGGGTGACGCCAAGTATTCCAAGCCCCGCGGCCAGCGTAAGCGCTACTGCGCGAATCAATGCTAGACGAGCCATGGTAACACCCGGTTGATCAGTGTGGATAAACCGCAACCGGGCGTCGTCCTTGCCCTTGTTCCACAATGCGTGGAACCCGGCAGCCAGCTCCTGCAGGTAAAATGCGACGCGATGAGGTTCATGGGACAGGGCCGCCTGCTCCACCAGCCGCGGGAACCCGGCCATGAGCTTGATAAGCGCCAACTCGGCATCATCGTCCAGCGGAGACAGGTCAGCTGATGCAAGTGCTGCATCAGACAGATCAGCATCCGGGAAATCGTCAGCCGCCAGCCGAAGCACAGAACAAATACGCGCATGGGCGTACTGGACGTAAAAGACCGGGTTGTCCTTCGACTGTTCCATTACCGCTGCAAAGTCGAAGTCCAGTGGCGCGTCGTTCTTGCGGGTCAGCATCATGAACCGCACCACGTCGCGGCCGACTTCATCCACCACATCCCGCAGGGTAACGAACTCACCGGAGCGTTTTGACATCTTCACCGGTTCACCGGCCCGGTACAGCTTCACCATCTGGCAGATTTTGACGTCCAGTGCTCCCTCGCCATCTGACAGCGCTTTGACGGCGGCCTGCATGCGTTTGATGTAACCGCCATGGTCAGCGCCCCACACGTCAATCATCTCATTGAAGCCGCGCCGGTACTTGTCCAGGTGATAGGCAATGTCGGCGGCAAAATAAGTGTGCGTGCCGTCGGATTTCTTGAGCGCCCGGTCAACATCGTCACCAAACTCTGTGGCTTTGAACAAAAGCTGCGGCCGCGCTTCCCAGTCGTCCGGCTTCTTGCCTTTGGGGGGCTCAAGAACGCCCGTATAGAGCAGGCCTTTGCCGTCCAGCAGATCAATCGCTTCTGCGAGCTTCGAACCCTGTTCATCCGAGCGGCCAAGGTCGCGCTCGGAGAAAAACACCTCGTGGTGAATATCCAACGCGCCCAGATCGTCGCGGATCATCGCCATCATCGCGTCGATCGATGCGTCTTTGACGATGGGAAGCCAGTCGGCCTCGTCCATGTCGGCCAAAGCCTTGCCGTGTTCATCTGCCAGGGCCTTGCCGACGGGCACCAGATAGTCGCCTGGATAAAGACCTTCAGGGATCTCACCAATGTTGTCGCCAAGCGCCTCGCGGTAGCGCAGGAACGCAGAGCGCGCCAGAACCTCGATCTGACCGCCAGCGTCGTTGATGTAGTACTCGCGCGCCACATCGTATCCGGCCTTGTTGAGCAGGTTGGCCAATGCATCGCCAAAGATGGCGCCACGGCAGTGGCCCACATGCATCGGGCCTGTTGGATTGGCGGAGACGTATTCCACATTCACTTTCCGCCCGCCGCCCACATCGGCATCACCAAATGTCTCACCCGCTTCGAGGACCGCAGTCACTTGCGCGCGCATGAGGTCTTCAGTCAGGCGCAGATTGATGAAACCGGGGCCTGCAACTTCCGCGGATGCGATCGACGAATGAGAAGTGATGTCAGCTGCGATCGCGTCGGCAATATCGCGCGGCTTCGTCTTGGCCTGCTTGGCCAGAACCATGGCAGCGTTGGTGGCGATGTCCCCGTGCGAGGGATCGCGTGGCGGCTCAACCGTGACGTTCCTGAGGTCCAGGTCACCCGGAAGTGTACCGCCGGACGACAGTGTCTCAAGCGTCTGCAAAAGGACGGTGCGGATGTCGCTGAATAGGTTCATTTGTGTGGACGTCGAAATAGAAATGAGGGGGAAGCGCTCGATACACCTTTGAGCGCTGTTTGTCATGCAGGCCTGAGGGCCCGCCTATCGGAAAATCGGGTCCGGCTGGAACAATCGTCGGTGTTCCTCAATGGCAAACCGGTCCGTCATGCCTGCCACATAGTCGCAGACCGTCTCAGCGGTTTTGATGGTGCGGGGCCCATCCGTCATGTCCTGCCACTCATTGGGTAGCAGGGCCGGTTCGTTGACCAGCAGCTCAAACACTTCGGTCATGACGCGCTTGGCTTTGCTCATCATCCGGTTGACCTGGAAGTGGCGATACATCCGTTCCAGCAGAAATGATTTGAGCGCCCGGTCATGGGCCTGCATTTCTTCGGAGAACGAGGCAATCTGCATCCCCGCATTTCGGATGTCGTCGCTGTTTCCGGGCCGGACTTTTTCAAGCCGCCGTGTCGTCTCGCCAATCACGTCTTCAACCATGTGAGAGATCAGTCTACGGATGGCTTCGTGACGCAGGCGCCGTGGTGCCAGTCCGGGATAGGCGTCATGCACTTCGCGGAACATGTCGCCCACCAGTGGCAGTGACATCAGGTCATCTGCGGTGAAAAGCCCTGCGCGCAGACCGTCGTCAATATCGTGATTGTTGTAGGCAATATCATCTGACAGGGCGGCAACCTGCGCTTCAAGGCTGGCATAGGTGTGCAGGTCCAAAGCCGCGAGGCCGTCATACTCACGGAAAGCCCTTGGAAGATGGTCGGTCCCATCGCCTTGCGCAATCATGGGCCCATTGTGTTTCACAACACCTTCCAGGGTTTCCCAGGTTAGGTTCAGCCCGTCGAAGTCTGCGTAGCGCTGCTCAAGCCGCGTGACGATGCGCAGGGTCTGCGCGTTGTGATCAAATCCGCCATATCCTTCCATGCATTCCGCCAGGGCGTCCTCGCCTGCATGGCCGAATGGCGTGTGCCCCAAATCATGGGCGAGTGCGAGTGCTTCCGCCAGGTCCTCATCAAGACCAAGGAAGCGGCTCAGTGACCGTGCGATCTGCGCGACCTCCAAAGAGTGCGTCAGCCGCGTCCGATAGTAGTCACCCTCGTGATATACAAAGACCTGCGTCTTGTGTTTCAGCCGACGGAATGCACCCGAGTGGATGATCCGGTCCCGGTCCCGCTGATAGGGAGAGCGCGTGCGGCTTTCCATCTCGTCATGCCGCCGCCCGCGTGTGGCGGACGGATCAGTCGCATAGGGAGCAAGGTCGCCGGTGATCGGCTTGGTGAGGGCTGGTGCCACGGGCTAGAGCGTCCCGTCGATGGCGTATTTCAGAATCCGGACCACCTGTGCAGGTTCCTGCGCCCAGGCCAGAGCAGCACCATCGACTTCCTTGAGCGGATGCCGCAGGTCAGGGTCATGCAGAGTGATGATCGGCTTGTTGAGCGCCGCCGCGAAGCCTGCGTCAAATGCCGCGTTCCACTGCTTGTACTTGTCACCGAAACGGACCACCACAATGT
Source organism: Pseudomonadota bacterium (assembly GCA_039818145.1). GTDB lineage: Bacteria > Pseudomonadota > Alphaproteobacteria > CGMCC-115125 > CGMCC-115125 > Pyruvatibacter. The sequence goes on along the minus strand of JBCBUN010000218.1, from coordinate 94 downwards.
CCGCGCCCTTGATTAGCGTCGACGTCCGGATGGCATTCACCTTGTCGCCCTTGTTGTCGTACCAGAACTCGTTGTCTTCGGCGCCGAGGATTTC
>JBCBUN010000217.1:0-4160 GCA_039818145.1 Pseudomonadota bacterium | reverse complement strand
TCATCCACATGGGCACCGACAGACACCTTGTGCATGACCATGTCGTCGGCGAGCTCGGTCTGGGTGCGGCCGTCATTCTCCATGAGAAGGGCCACGACAGCGGACTGCCCACGGCTCATGGGCATTCGACGGTCATATTCTCCAGACAGCAGACGCCCGAATTCCTGCAGAAGACTGGAGAATTCCAGCGCTTCTTCAATTTCCTTTTCATCCGGACGGGGGCCCGCCAACGGCAGAGGAATCTTGGTATCCTGATCGCTCATCCGTCCACTATACCGACTTGGCGGCGTCGCGGAAAACAAACGCCTGCGCGGGGCCTAGTTTTGAGCCGGTCGCAATGTCAGCGTGCCGATTGATCCAGCCTCGATTTCGGCGCGATCCGTGGTCATGCGGATGTGTCCGCCATCTGCCCAGAGCGTGGCAAAGGTGTCGTAAAAATCCGATGCCGGATTGCCGGACTGGCCTGTCGATATGATGTAGACGGAGTTGTTCATGTCCTCAAAATCGAAGACAGCGCGGTACCCGGCTGCATGAACATTTGCGAATGGTCGTGCACCTGACCCGGTCTGTCCGCGATTGACCGTGTACGGACCACCGGCACTGGGGCGCTCGATATTGAAGATATTGCGTATGCCGGGAATGAAACCCATGGGCAGGTGATTGTTCACCACCGGGTGGGCCTCGCCCCAGTTCCAGTTGCCCATATCGTTGCCGTATAGGTCATTCAGGTCCTCAAGGCCTGCTGCCAGGGCCGTGCGCACAACATCCGTACAGTGCTCGGTTTCAGCGGTCGCGGTGTTGTCACACCAGCGCGCCGCCATCTCATCCCCGGACAGGGCATTGAGGAGGAACGTTTCACGACGGCGGCCCACACTATCTGCCAGCTCTCCAAGTTCATCCGCGTACAGTTTTGTGTGCAGCTGCTTCAGGGCGGCATGGAAGATCAATGGCTGTGCAAGGTCCTTTTCCATGGTGGCATCCCAGTCGCGCAGCAGCGCTTGCGCTTCTGCCATCTGGTCCGTTTCCGGTTCCACGCTGGTGAAGTAGGGAACGAGCAGAGCCGCCAGCTCCGACTTGTTGTCCGCCAGCATGGCCTCAAAGCTTGCCACATCGTGCAGCCGCGTCGCCTCAATCATGTCTTCAATGCGGTTCGCCCTGTAGGGGCCGTCCCAACTGGACGAAATGTAGTAGGGGAAATCATCAGCGATGATTTTGTTGTTGGCGGTCGCAATGTAGCCATGGGACGGATTGATGACGCGCGGCAGTCCTTCATGGGGGATCATGCCCAGCCAGTCATTGGCAGGGTTGGTACCGGACGCAGGCAGCAGCCCGCCGGTCTCATGATCGTCACCGCGCACCGGGACCGCAGCAGGCGCGATCATGCCGATGTTTCCGTCGATGTCCGCCACAACCATGCTCTGCATGGGAGACACCTGAAGGCGTGTGGCCTCGTCGAACTCGGCAACGGTGCGGGCCTTGGTGTAGCGGAAACCGGCCTCAATGGTCGTGTCTTCACTGGTGAGCGCTGTCCACTTGAGCGCCACGACCTGACCGTCGGCAACCACGTCATCAAAGGTGTCTGCAATGGCATCGAGGACCGGGCCGTTGCGGGTTTCGCGCACTGTGAGCGTTTCGTCTGATCCCAGACGAACAGCAATCTCTTCTTCGCGGATCACAAAATCGGCCCAGCCGTCGGGCGTGCGGTACTGGTCCGGGTTGTCCGCGTTCACTTCCTCAATCGCCATGTCCTGGGTGTCCGGACCGGTATTGGTGAAGCCCCAGCCGATGTGGTTGTTGCGACCCAGGACGACAGAGGGAATGCCGGGAATGGTGACGCCAATGACATTGGTGTCGCCGACACTCAGATGCGCGGCGTACCAGATGGACGGTGCCAGCATGCCCAGATGCGGATCGTTTGCCAGCAGCGGCTTCTGGCTCTTGGTCCATTTGCCATCAACCACCCAGTTGTTGGATGCCCCGGGCGGACCCGTGTCCGGAATGGCGGCAATGATGCGCTCCAGGCCGAGCGTCCGGTATAGGGAGGCGAGGTCACGCACGGCCGGTTTGCTGTCTGCCGGGTAGGGCGGATCGAATGTCTTCAGATCCTCATCATCCAGCACCTCCATGAGGCGGGTGCGCAGGACTTCGGAGAAAGCATTGCCGGACAGCCCGGCGGCCAGCAGCTTGACCATGCCGACGGAGTCAGCGGGCTGCCACGGCTCGGGCGTATGCATCAAAACCTGAAACTCCGGCGGATAGGGCCGGGATGATTCAGACATGTAGGCGTTGACCCCGGCCGCATAGGCATCCAGCACCGCTCGCAGCTCCGGGGACAGCACGTCAAGGGACCGCTCGGAATGCCCGTAGAAATCCAAGGTGCGAATAATTTTGTCGGCGGGGAGGGCGGCGGACCCAAAAACTTCGGACAGGCGTCCCTGTACCACACGGCGGAACAGTTCCATCTGCCAGAGTCGGTCCTGCGCGTGGGATACGCCCAGGGCGAATGCGGCGTCAGGGTCCGACTCGGCAAAGATGTGGGGAACGGCATGTTCGTCTCGGACGACTTCAACCGGCGCGGCAAGTCCGGGAAGATCCATGGCGCCGGCATAATCCGGCACGGCGCGTTCCGCGAGGCCCAGAAGTTGCAGGACCACCAGGCCAATAATCACCGCCAGCGTGGCAAGCGTGATGGCTGTCCAACGAAGTATCTTGATCGTCATGGCCTGCGGCCTCCCCACACCCTCGATATTTGATCCGGTCTACGTATTCCGGTCCCGAGTGGTTTCATGTTTAGTGCGCCCGATACATATGAGCGGCTCCACACATAGGAGCATTCCCCAGGAGATACCACATGGCACGCGTTGCGTTTATCGGACTTGGCGTTATGGGCTACCCCATGGCCGGACATCTGGCCGAGGCCGGGCATCAGGTCACGGTCTATAATCGCACCACCATCAAGGCCAAGCAGTGGCGTGAGGCCTACAAAGGGTCTCACGGTGGCTCCGGCGCGTGGACGCCCGCCAAGGCGGCGGCGGATGCTGAAGTGGTGTTTACCTGCGTGGGCAATGACGACGATCTGCGATCGGTAACGCTGGGGCCGGACGGCGTGTTTCAGACCATGCAGCCGGGCACCGTCTTTGTGGATCATACGACGGCATCCGCTGACATTGCCCGCGAGCTTGCCGCTGAAGCAGACAAGCGCGGCTTTGGGGCCATTGATGCACCGGTCTCCGGCGGTCAGGCCGGCGCTGAAAACGGCCAGCTCACCATCATGTGCGGCGGCGATCCCTATCACTACAAGACCGCGGAATCTGTTATGGCGGCCTATGCCAAGCAGTCGCGGCTGCTGGGGCCGGCCGGGTCCGGGCAGCTGACCAAGATGGTCAACCAGATTTGCATTGGCGGGCTGGTTCAGGGGCTGTCCGAAGCGATCCATTTTGCCCAGAAGGCGGACCTTGATGTGGCCGGTGTGATGGACGTCATTTCCAAGGGTGCCGCCCAAAGCTGGCAGATGGAAAACCGCTGGGAGACCATGAACGAAGGCAAGTTCGATTTCGGCTTTGCCGTTGACTGGATGCGCAAGGACCTTGCCATCTGTCTTGCGGAAGCAGCCCGCAATGGCGCTGATCTTCCGGTCACCAAAATCGTTGATGGCTACTACGCCGAGGTGCAGGAGATGGGCGGCAACCGCTGGGATACCTCCAGTCTGATTGCACGTCTGACCAAAGACTAGGCATGCATCACCGGCCTCGCGCCGCCTGTTCGGTGCAAGGGCCGGGACAAAAGAGGGAAACGCTGCCATAGCGGGTCCTGTCCGTGTGTCCGTGTCCTGAATGTCCGTTGTCCGTGTCCGGTCAGACCGCCATGGCAACGCATCCCACGCGGCAGGCCGGGGACTGACCAGCAGCGTACCTCACGCGGTTGAGACGTGAGGCTGCGATAAGGATACGAGCGATCTGAGGGGGCGGGGATAAGTTTTTGTTGTCCAGAGCGGTCCGCATGGATCCCCCGGTCAAGCCGTGGGATGCAGTTGTTTTGATTTCGGTGCACCTAAGCCGCGCTATTGCCCGGCTCAAACAGACAATTTATGCCGCCTCTAAAGTTGGGCGTGGTCCTCCCAGAGAACGGGCCAAGCAGGATTTTATTTCTCGATAGGCTCG
>JBCBUN010000216.1:0-4170 GCA_039818145.1 Pseudomonadota bacterium | reverse complement strand
CATCGCCGGTTTCAAAATGGTGACCGGCGATGTTCTTGCTGCCGCTGTGACCCTTGGCAAGGAACTGGCGCAAAAGACAACCCGCTCCCTCGCGGCTGCCAAGATGCTGGTGAAGTCTGCCACCCAAAAGACCCTGTCTCAGGGCCTCGCAGACGAGCGCGCAGAATTCATGCGCTTGCTGGCAGATGATCCCGAAGCCATGGATGCGATGAAAGAATTTCTGACCGGCGATGGAGAAATTGCCTGATGCGTTTTTTGTCTGGAGTGTCGGCGCTATTGGCCGCGTTGCTTTTTGGTTTGATGCCTGCCCACTCTGAAACCGTGCAGCTGGAATTTGATCCCGGCCACACGCACATCATGTTCAGCGTCATGCATCTGGGCCTCTCACGGACCTATGGCGAATTTGAAGACTTTGAAGGACGCGCTGTCCTCGATGTTGACCGGCCTGAAGGTGTGGTCGTTGAACTCACCATTGATGTCGCCAGTCTCGACAGCGGCCTGCAGGCCCGGGACGATAATCTCATGGGCGGCTCATGGTTCGACGTCGAGGATCACCCGACCATGACGTTTACGGCGACGGGTCTTGAGGTAACCGGTGAAACCACGGGGCAACTGACCGGTGACTTCACGCTCCTGGGGGTGACCCGGCCGGTCGTGCTGGACGTCACGTTCAACGGAACCGCATCTGACCCGTTTTCCTCCAGAACAACACGCTGGGGTTTTTCAGCCACCGGCGCTATTAAGCGCTCTGACTTCGGAATGGATTTCGGTCTGAGCTTTGTCGGCGACGACATCACGCTGGTGATTGAAACCGAGTTGCTGCAACGTGATGACGAATAGCCGCCGCCCATTCTGACCGACCTGTGGCTGTAATAAGCATCGACTGAGATTTAAGAGAAGGACGAAACTGTGCTGCGATATCTGGCTTGGGGAGCGGCGGGACTTGTCGCGCTGATTGCGATTGGGGGTGCTTCAGCATACCTGTTCCGTGGGGAGCTCGTTGCCTATTACGTCAATCCTGGGAAGCCGTTTACCGCATTCACGCCGCCTGCAGCGCCCGATTACGAGACGCCGGAGGCCTGGGCCGCCTTGCCCGGTCGGGCGGACACGGCTGATCTGAGTCCGGCGGGCATGTCGCCGGCTGTCGCTGACGACGCCGCGCGGATCGATGTGTTCTTCATCCATCCAACCACGTTTTTGTCCAGCGACGCATGGAACGCGGACATCAACGAGGTGGCCTCCCGCTACATCATCGACAATGCAGTGATGGCCCATCAGGCGAGTGCCTATAATCTGGCGGGCCGGGTCTATGCGCCGCGATACCGTCAGGCCACCATCTATTCATTCATGGAACCCTGGGCAGAGCTTGAAGAGCCTCAGGGAGAACTGGCCCTCGACCTTGCCTATCAGGATGTCGCGCGCGCCTTCGAGACGTATATTCGCCTCTACAATAATGGCCGCCCTTTTATTCTTGCCGCGCACAGCCAGGGCTCGCTGCATCTCATTCGCCTGATGCAGGACTATCTCAAGCGCCCCGAGCTCAAGCGGCGGCTTGTGGCGGCCTATCCTGTCGGCATGTCCATGCCGTCGCACCTGTTTGATGGATTGCTCTCACATGTTCCTCCGTGTACGGAGCCAGACCAGACGGGCTGCCTTGTCAGCTTCAACTCCTTTGGTCCCGATGGGGATCCCAAGGTGTGGTTTGATCAGCAACGCATCTGGGAAGGCAGCGACCTCGTGCCCGTCGCTGGACGCGCCATCAACTGCACCAATCCACTGAGCTGGAGCGACAACGGCAAGGCGGCCGGTGGTGACCTGCACAAGGGTGCCCTGCCCTATGCCGCCGCTCTGGGCGAAGAGCAGCCCGTGACACGGTTGGCCGACCCGCAGGTGCTGGATGTCTCAGTCCAGTGTCGCGACGGCATCGCCTACATGGACCAGCTTCCGCCAGATGAGTTCGGTGAACTGGTCTTCGAAAACGAGGACTACCACGTTTACGACTACAATCTCTTCTATGGCTCGATCCGCGACAACGCAGCATTGCGCGCTGCAGCATATATGGCGGTTCAGTAGGTATATACGCGCCTCTAACCGTCTAATTGCTGCACTGCACTCCTGCCCCGTTGGCGTTTGGCCACAGCAGCGCTAGGCTTTCATCCAAGGAAATGAGTCCGCACCCAAATGACGGACCATCCGGGATGGAAGCGAGACAGCCCGAGCGCAAATGCCGCCGGGCCTAGGGGAGAGAAACCATGAAGAAAATGAAGGCCAGACTCCGTCTGGCAGCCGCATTGGCAGCCATGGCCGCCATGTTCGGGGCGCCATCTGCCAATGCATTTACCGGCATTGAGCCGTTTCTTGGCCAGTGGCTCGGCGATGGTGTGACTGCCACCTCCGGTGCCATGGAGAACGTGGACTTCCGGGGCACAGACCTGGACGTGCAGATTTATCCCAAGGGTGCCAGCGGCTTCATCGTGTCCCAACGCGAAGTGCTTTGGTCAGCTGGTGAAGAAGAACAGCACTCCATGACACTGGTGTTTGATCCAACAGACCAGCCCGGCGTGTTCGAAGCGCAGGCAGACTGCAATCCCGTGTCTCAGGTCGGCTGCGCCTGGGCGCGCATTGCTGGTGATACTCTCACCATCACCATGCTGTCGTTCAAGCGGTCTGATGAAGCCAACTACCGCGTTTACAAGCGGACCCTGACAGACAACGGTCTCGACCTGGCATACAGCCACATGGTGGATGACAGTGTTGAAGAAAGCTTTGAAGGCTTCGCGGTTCGCCAGATCAACTAGGCAACCGAACCAGCACACAAAAAGGCCGGGGAAATTCCCCGGCCTTTTCTTTTGCAGTCAGCGGTGTGGAGCTAGGCCCCATGCGCTCCGATAATCGAGACCGAGCATACGTTCTGCGAGGGTGACCCGCCCAGATTATGGGTGAGCCCGATCTTGGGATCAGCAAGCTGGCGGGCATCGGCCCGGCCCTGAAGCTGCAGATACATCTCGTAGAGCATCCGCAGGCCGGACGCGCCAATGGGATGGCCGAAGCATTTGAGGCCACCGTCGATCTGGCACGGCACTTGACCATCCGCGTCATAGAAACCGTCCATCACGTCTTTCACGGCTCCGCCTTCCGGCGAGATGAAAAGGTCTTCCATCGTCACAAGCTCGGTGACCGAGAAGCAGTCATGGACTTCCATCATCGACACTTCTTCTCGTGGCTTCTCGATGCCGGCTTCCTGATACGCCTTCTTGGCGGCGATGCGTGCCGTATGGAAGTAGGAGCCGTCCCAGGAGTTGTGCTGGCTTTCAAGACCATTGGAGACAGAGAGCTGCAGCGCCTTCACGGTGACGATGTCATGCTTGCCCATCGCCTTGGCGATTTCAGGTGTCGTAACGATGGCAGCAGCAGCACCATCTGACACACCACAGCAGTCAAACAGACCAAGCGGTTCAGCAATCATGGGCGCATTGAGCACCTGCTCTTCAGAAACGGCTTTCTGCAAATGCGCCTTGCCGTTCTTGGCACCATTTTCATGGCTCTTCACCGACACATGCGCGATGGCGCGCTTGAGATCATCCTTGGAAACACCATGCTTGGCACGATAGGCAGACGCGAGCTGCGCAAAGTTGCCCGGCGCGGAACCGGTCGGTGACCACTGGGGAATGAGCGTCCCCATATTGCCCGTGGGCAGGCCGCCATAGCCTGTGTCCTTCAGCTTTTCGACGCCAAGCGCCAGAGCGATATCGCAGGCGCCTGAGGCAACCGCATAGACAGCGCCACGAAAGGCTTCAGACCCCGACGCGCAGAAATTCTCGACGCGGGTCACGGCAATGTTCGGCAGCTTCAAAGCTACAGAAAGCGGCGTGCCGCCCTTGCCGGTGCCGATTTCGTCAATATGGGTGGAGAACCACGCCGCATCCAGCTGGGTCGGCTCAACGCCTGCGTCCTGCATGGCCTCAAGATAGGCCTCTACCATAAGGTCTTCAGGGTCGCTGTCCAACCGCTCGCCGAATTTCGAGCAGCCCATGCCCAGAATGGCGACTTTGTCTTTGATGCCGCTAGCCATAACGCGTGTCCTCCTTGGTGAGCCGATCCATGCGGCCCTGTTTCAATTCAAATATCTATTGGCGCCTAGAATACTCCCAAGCACCCGTAACCAAAAGC
>JBCBUN010000215.1:0-4181 GCA_039818145.1 Pseudomonadota bacterium | reverse complement strand
ATATATCGATATCGCGCTGCAAAATCTTACGAAGGAAGACATGCCGATGTCCGAGGCAGCCGTAAAAGTGAATCCGAATGCGCCCACCGAAGAAGAAGTTCTTTCGGTCCAGCACTACACCGATCGGTTGTTCAAGTTCCGCATCACCCGCCCACCGGCATTCCGGTTCCGGTCCGGTGAGTTTGTGATGATCGGGCTGCCCGGCCCCAAGGGCAAACCCATTCTTCGTGCTTACTCCATTGCCAGCCCGTCCTGGGATGACACGCTGGAGTTCTTTTCCATCAAGGTGCCGGACGGTCCGCTGACCTCCATGCTGTGTGACATCAAGCCGGGCGACAAAGTCCTGCTTGGCAAGAAGCCCACGGGCACGCTGGTGCACGATGCGCTGCTGCCGGGCAAGCGGCTTTACATGTTCTCGACCGGCACCGGCATTGCACCTTTTGCTTCTGTGATGCGCGATCCTGAAACCTATGAGCGGTTTGACCAGGTTATTCTGACGCACACCTGCCGCGAAGTGTCCGAGCTGGAATACGGCAAAGAACTGGAAGAGGGTCTCAAGGATGATCCGCTTGTGGGCGATGTGGCGCCTGCCAAGTTCGTGCGCTACGCCACATGTACCCGCGAAGACTATCCATTCACCGGACGCATCACCGATCTCATCACCAGCGGCAAGATCTTTGATGATCTGGGCGTGCCACCGCTTGATCCGGAGAATGACCGGGTGATGATCTGCGGGTCCATGGACATGATCAAGGACACCAAGGAGCTGTGCGAAAAGGCCGGGCTTGAAGAAGGCTCCAACGCATCGCCTTCAACCTTTGTTGTTGAACGCGCATTTGTTGGCTAAACACAGCACTCCTGTTTCATCTAGTTGCTGAGGTTTTCTGCTGATGGCCGTCACCCTGCTGTGTGCTGGTGAATTGCCGGATGGAGAAGGCACGCGCCTGCGCCAGCGGCTGACGGTACTGCGCGCCAAGCACGCGGCAGACCGCAAACTGTTGGCCCAAAGCGATGAGGCGGGTACGGATGTTCTGGCTCAAACGCCACTGGCGCGCGATGTGGTGACAGAGGCCCACGCTGTGGCCGGCGCAGCCGGTTCAACGCCACTGCTCGCCGCAGCCCTTGATGCGGCCCTGATGGACACAGCGCTTTCTGAAACGCTTGAAGCGGCCACTCCGGATCGCTTTGGCATCGCCCATGACAAGGGCATTGCCTATGTGCTCGGACAAGGCGCTCTGTTTCCCGACATCCCGGACATGCCTAACGGTATGACGTTTGAGCTGTTGCGTAGCCTGGATTCTCCGATTGCGCTCAAGGGAGAGAGGGGCGGTGTTGCGGTTGTGACGGCGCCCAACTGGTCTGCCTCTGCAGAAGCGGTTGGCGTGGTTGCGCGATCTGCGAGCCTGGCGCAGCTCTGTGCAAGTGCGATCGAAAAGACAGTGTCGCGGCCGGATGGTGAATTGTCACCGGAAGTCGTCTGGGATGCCCTTGGCGACGGCGCCAGGGCGGCGTCTGCCTTGCGGTCTGCCGGGTACCTGAAATCAGCCGTGCTGACCTTCCGCGGACGCGGGCGTGTGATCGGGCCGATTGAAGGTGATCGGCTGTTGCGCTTTGGCGTGTCGAGCTGGCGCTAGCGTCTGTCTGGGTTTCAGAATCTGTCCGCATTACCTCACGCGTCATTGAGACGGAGTGTCTCCGCGTGGCCCTTCTTGCCTCACATCCTCAAACAACATCTGCGTTGCGAAAGTACGCAATTTGCGAATGATCAATTTTCATCGCAAGCTGTCCTCGAACACATTTTGACGTCAGCATTTGAAAGCTTCCGGGAGCATCCCTCATGGGCCTTTATGAAAAACACATTCTGCCGCGCTTTTTGGACACCGCATGTGGTGCCAAGCCGATTACCTATCAGCGCAAGAAGGTGGTGCCACAGGCGGAAGGCCGGGTGCTGGAAATCGGTATGGGGACGGGACTGAACCTGCCGTATTACGACAAGTCCAAGGTGGACATGATCTTTGGGCTGGAACCGGCGGAAGAGATGCGCAAGCGCGCGGAACCGAAGGTCGCCCAGTACGGCATCCCCGTAGAGTTTCTTGATCTGCCGGGCGAGGAAATTCCTCTTGATGACAACTCTGTGGATACGGTGCTGCTCACCTACACGCTGTGCACCATCCCCGACGGCATCAAGGCGCTCAAAGGCATGGCGCGCGTATTGAAGCCCGGCGGCAAGATGATTTTCTGCGAGCACGGCAAGGCACCGGACGCCAATGTTGCCAAATGGCAGAACCGCATCAACCCGATCTGGAAGAAGATTGCCGGTGGCTGCAACGTTAACCGGCCGATCCCCGAGATGCTGGCTGAAGGCGGCTTCAAGATTGAAGGCATGGAAACCATGTACCTGCCCTCAACACCGAAGTTTGCTGGCTTCAACTATTGGGGGCAGGCGGTGCAGGGGTAGCCCCGCAGGTAACTAGTCAGTCACCTCATGGGTCTTGAAGTCAGCATCGATACGATCGGTGTCAAAGATGCGCGGCTTGTTTGGTTTCTCGCCAAACAGATATTCCGGCGGTGCCAGGTCGCGGCCTTCACCCGGCGCGCCTGGCGTCGAATAGAAGCCCAGTGTTGGGCCACCCAGAGAGTATCCCATGAGACGGCGCAGGTCCGACGGCAGGCTTGCTGCTTTGTCCGGCGGGCATGACAGGTACTGGTTTTCTTCCTGCCGCAGCCAGTTGAGGGTGTAGTGCAGCAGAACGCCCACCCGGTTTGTGTCTGTCGTGTTGGCGCCACCGCCATGAAACACCGTGCCGTTGTACAGCAGCACAGAGCCCGGTGACATTTCGGCGTAGGCGATCTCGTCATCGGTTGCGCTGCGGTTCTTGTCCCATTTGTGCGACCCAGGCACGAACTGCGTGGCGCCGTTCTCTCTGGTGAACTCCGAGATCGCCCAGATGGTGCTGAACTGGGTTTCGATGGAGCGGTTCAGATAGGGGCCCCAGACGCCGCGATCCCGATGCAGGGTTTGTGCGCCTTCGCCCTTGCTGATGCTGACAGCCTGCGTGAAATGCAACTGATGGCTGTCACAGTACGGGCGCAGGCTGAGGTCACATGCAGCATTGATGAGTGGGTGCAGGGCCAGGTCGTGGCACTCAGGTGACTTGGCCATCAAGGCGCCGATGCGCTTGGTCTGAAAGCCGCCGAATTCTTCGCGTCCAAATTCACCGGCTTCAAGATATGGCGCCAGTTCATCGCTGATACGCTTGATCTTCGCAGGTGAAATCAGGTTGTCGACGATGACGCCGCCCTGATCCTCAATGGCTTCCTTGATGGTTTCCGGCGTCGTGTTGGCGGGCAGGTGAGTGATGCCTGTCATCTCGTCCTCCTATCGGTCTTTTGTTGTCATGAGCGGCTCAACGAGCGCCTTGTAGGCATTGATCTGCCGTTCGGCTGGCCACAGCTGCGGTTGCAGGACGGCGCAAAGACCGATCCCGTCCAGGGCGGCGATGATGTTGCCTGCCTTGACGCGGACAATTTCCGGGTCGGTTTCGTCGAGAATGTCCGCATACAGAGCTTCAATATCGGCATAAAATTCCCGATAGGCCTTGCTAAGTTTGGGTGAGGAGGGGGAAGCGCCGGCATAGGCGAGCCACACCTTCCACTGCTTCATGAGCTTTGGTGTCAGGGGCAGGTACACCTGCAGTGAGTCCGGTTTGATCGGACCGAGATTGCGCAACCGCTGAAGGATATCGCGGGCCACGGTGTTGAGGGTCTCGATCAGGAGCTCTTCCTTGTCGCGGAAGTAGTAGCCGACAGTGCCCGTGGTGACGCCTGCTATGCGCGCCACATCAGAGAGCTTGACGGATTCCAGCCCATGCTCGGCAATCGCCTCAATGGCGGCCCGGGTCAGTTCCTCACATTTGGCATCGCGATCGACAATCTTCGGCATTATCGGTTTCCTTATTTTTTATCATCATGATCCAAAAATAAAAGATGTCAAGCCTGGGGTGCCCGGGGGTGCTTGGGCCTTGATTGGTTGCGGTCAGGGGTGGTGGGGAGTTAGATGGCCGCGATATCTCACGATCAGGTCTCCCCGGAGCGGGGCGTTCAAAACGACGTCGAAGTGGAAAACCCCGTCCTCTGCGAATTCGCGGCTGTCGCTTCCGGGCAGAAATGGTTTGGGTAAC
>JBCBUN010000214.1:0-4231 GCA_039818145.1 Pseudomonadota bacterium | reverse complement strand
CAGTACATCGTGCTGGTACCGGAAAAGGACCTGATCCTGGTCCGTCACGGTGACAGCCATGATGCGCAGGGCGACGGCGTGAAACGCTGGATCAAGGACGTGGCGGACTGCTTTGGTGTCGCCTAGCGGACAATAGCTTGGGTTTGATGGCTTGTTCTCAGGCTTTGGTAATCTTAAAGCGTGAATGAAGCGATGAATCTGCCGACTCGACGCAACTGAGTCTTGCCCCGTCGCGTCGTCTATCCAACAATGGCTCCCAGAAAAACGAAGACAGCCGCGCTGACCCTTGAGAAACAAGGCGGCCTGCAGCGGCGACGGTCGGATGTCCGGCCCTGGGGGACCGTGTGACAAATATTGTTAATCTTCCGCTCGACCGGATAACCGATCGCGACCGCACGCGGCTGTTTCAGGCTGCTGCGGGATCTCCTCTCGACATTGACGTGGTCACCAACGAAGACGGCACGCCCTGTGTGCTGGTCTATCGGTGCGGCTGGACCCATCCCAGCTTTCGCATCGAAAAGACCGCGGGCCTGTGGAAAGCCTTTGATCTTGAGCACGGCAACGAGCAGCCGGCCTTTCAATCGCGCATGCTGACAGACCTCGTCGCGGCGCTGAGCTATCCAGAAGAACAGCAGAACAGGCCAACAGCATCATGAACGCGCCCCTCATCAACGACCCCACAATGGCCGCCAAGCAGGCCGGCATGTGCCCGGACCGGCTGGCCCGCATTACCCCTTTTTTTCAAAGCTATGTGGACCGCAAGAAGCTTGCAGGTCTCTCCACGCTGGTGTGGCGCAAGGGCGAACTGGCGCATTTTGATGTGCAGGGACAGATGGATGTGGAGCGCGGCAAGACGCTGACCCACGATACGATCTTCCGGATCTACTCCATGTCGAAGCCGATCACCTCGGTGGCCGTCATGATGCTTTATGAGGAAGGCCGCTATCAGCTAGAGCACGAGATTGGCCGTTACATCCCTGAACTGGGCGACCTCAAAGTCTATGCGGGTGGTCCTGCACGCGGCATGGCGGTGAAGTCTGCCAGCCGTCAGGTAACGATCCGCGATCTGCTGACGCACATGTCCGGCTTTACCTACGGGTTCATGGAAGTGCACCCGGTGGATGAGGCCTATCGCCATTTCAAGATCGGCGGCGTCGACCTCACCACATCCAACCTTGAAGAGTTCTGCAAGCTTCTGGGGCGTATGCCGCTGCTGCACAACCCGGGCGAAGCGTGGAGCTATTCGGTGTCCACGGATGTTCTGGGACGGCTGGTGGAAGTTGTCTCAGGTATGTCGCTGTTTGATTTCTTCAACACGCGCATCTTCCAGCCCCTTGGCATGACGGACACGGCGTTCCAGGTGAGTGCCGACCAGATGCCGCGTTTTGCAGCCAACTATCAACGCGACCCCAAGACCAAATCCTTCACACTCGCGGATGACCCCGAAACCGGCCGCTATGCACGTCCGCCGGTGTTTACCTCCGGCGGCGGCGGGCTCGTGTCCACACAATCTGATTATCTTAAATTCTGCCAGATGCTGCTGCGCGGCGGGACGGCACCGGACGGCACACGCCTGCTGTCGCGGCCGACCATCACGCTGATGACCAAGAACCATCTGCCCGGCGGCCAGGACCTTGAAGGTCTGGCACAGGGGGCGTTCTCCGAAACGACAAATGCGGGCATCGGTTTTGGCCTTGGGTTTGCAGTGACGGTGGATGAAGCCAAGTCGCAGATCACCGGCCCCGAGGGCACTTACTATTGGGGCGGTGCCGCGAGCACGATTTTCTGGATTGATCCGTCAGAAGACCTGATTGCGATCCTGATGACGCAGCTCATGCCGTCAGGCGCCTACCCGCTGCGACGCCAGTTCCAGCAGCTGGTATATGCAGCCATCAACGACTAGGCAGACCCTCAGCGCACTGATCGCGCATGGCTGACATGAGTGGCCATGAGCAGGATATGCAGCTTAGAACAGATGTACTCGGTGCTCTGCTCTTTCCTGCTTTGGTTCTGTCATGCCACTTTGGATAGCTTTCACACTCGTTGCGGCGTTTTCGCAGAACGTACGCTCTGCCCTGCAGAAGAGCCTGGCATCTGACCTGACGGCGACGGGTGCGTCCTATGTGCGCTTTCTGTACGGCCTGCCCTTTGCTGTGCTGTACCTGATTGTTCTGTTGCAGATCACCGGCGAGGCAACGCCTAAGCTCAATACGACTTTCTTTCTGTCTGTTCTGATAGGCGGAGCGGCGCAGGTGGTTGCCGCTGTCCTCCTTGTACGGATGTTTGCCCTTCGGGTCTTCACCGTCGGCACGACCTATTCAAAGACTGAAACCGTGCAGACCGCCCTTATCGGCTTTCTGGTCCTCGGAGAGGTGGTGGGGACTTACGCCTTTGCCGGTATTCTCATCAGCTTTATCGGCGTCATTGCGCTTTCTGTTGCGCGCACGGCTGTGACGCCGCGGGCCATTCTCACAACGCTTGGATCACCCGTTGCCCTTATGGGACTTGGGTGTGGCGCCGGGTTTGCCATTGCGTCTGTCTGCTACAGAGCGGCGTCACTGGCCCTTGAGGACAACGGCTTTGCGGTGTCAGCGGCGACCACGCTGACAGCCGTACTCATATGGCAGACGCTTATCATGACCGTATGGCTTGGCCTGCGTGACCGCGACGCCCTGAAGCAGAGCTATGTCAAATGGCGCCCTGCCCTTGCTGTGGGTATCGCCAGTGTCATTGGCTCCATCGCCTGGTTCACGGCTTTTGCACTGGAGAATGCAGCCTACGTAAAGGCCCTGGGCCAGATCGAGCTGGTATTTGCCCTGGCCACGTCGACGCTGATTTTTAAAGAGAAAACCAACCGGGCGGAGCTGCTGGGCATCGGACTGGTGGTGGCTGGTCTTGTGCTGATTGTCATCTAACCCGTTGCCCCGGACTTGATCCGGGGCCTACTCGCCTTGCAGCACGGCACGGAGTGGGTTGGTATGCACATCAAAAAAGGCCCCGGACGCTTGTGCATCCGGGGCTCTTGTTCTTGTGGAAGATGAGAGGGCCTACTCCGCAGCCTGTGCAGCAGCACCCGACACAAAACCGTTGAGGCGGTTCTGGATGATGCCTTCCGCTTCCTTGACGATACGGCTTACCAGTTCATCCACTGTGGGGATGTCGTGGATCAGGCCCTGGATCATGCCGGCAGACCAGATGCCGTGATCAGGATCGCCTTCTGAATAAACCAGCTTGCCGCGGGCACCGGCGACGAGATGCTGGATCTCTTCGAACTTGGCGCCTTCACGTTCCTTCTCAATTACTTCCTGAGAAATGGCGTTTTTGGCAACGCGGGCTGTGTTGTGCAGGGTACGGAAGATCAGGTCTGTTCCGCGCTCGTCGGTTTCGACCATCTTCTGCTTCACGTTGTCGTGGATGTCTGCTTCCTTGGTCGCGCAGAAGCGTGTGCCCATGTTGATGCCTTCCGCACCCAGAGCAAGCGCTGCCACAAGACCGCGACCATCGCCGAACCCGCCTGAGGCGATCATCGGGATTTTCACCTTGTCGGCTGCTGCCGGAATGAGGATCAGGCCGGGGATGTCGTCTTCGCCCGGGTGACCGGCGCATTCAAAACCATCAATGGAAATGGCATCGACGCCCATGCGCTCTGCGGACAGGGCATGGCGGACAGCGGTGCATTTGTGGATGACCTTGATGCCGTGTTCCTTGAAGTGATCCACATGCTCCTGCGGCTTGTACCCGGCGGTCTCAACAATCTTCACACCGCTGTCGATGATGGCCTGACGGTATTCAGCGTAGGGCGGAGGCTTGATGGCCGGCAGGATGGTGAGGTTCACACCAAACGGCTTGTCGGTCATCGACTTGCAGCGCTCAATTTCCTTTGCCAGATCGTCCGGCGTTGGCTGGGTCAGTGCTGTGATGAAGCCAAGGCCACCGGCATTGGCAACGGCTGCCACGAGCGGTGCCTTGCCGACCCACTGCATGCCACCCTGAACGATGGGATGTTCGACGCCAAACATCTCCGTGAAACGTGTCTTGATCATCGGATACTCCCTTGTTGGCCTTCTTGGCCTGTTGGCCGTCTTGATTTTTTGGCCTGACGCATCTTGGCGCCAGCTTCCTGGATATCTTGGTGACGGGTGTTTTAGCAGGTTTGCAAAGCGGCTTGCACCCCACCACCTGTTCAGATTTGTTCAGGGGCCTGTTAGAGCGTTGTTGCCAATCTAACAGG
>JBCBUN010000213.1:0-4258 GCA_039818145.1 Pseudomonadota bacterium | reverse complement strand
GAAGTCCTCCGGAACACCGTCTTCAATCTCTGGAGTATCTGTGTGGGTCATGAATGCAGTTTGCCTGTCGCCGTGATGTAAATCCGGCAGCACACATACCCCAGTCGGGCCTAGGCCTCCAGCGTGAGCCCGTTGGCTTTGAACTGCTTGGCCTGCCGCTTGACCAGAACATCATGATGAAACGCATCTATCTCGGCGTTGAACAGATCGTGGAAATTCAGTTCCGCCGCCAGATGGAGGAACACGCCGCCAAGCCCGATGGCCGCCCGGTCCATGAACACAAATTCGCGCGGCGGCGTCACCGGCCCGTGTTTCTTCAAGGCTGCATGGACCTTTGTTGCTTCTTCGCGGCCATACTGGCCAACCGATACACCGTCCGCAATCGTCCGCACCCGGTCATCCAGTAAGGGTCCATAAATGAACGATGCCCAGATATTGAGGACATCAACGAGCTCATTGTTCAGCTTCTCAAAGCCCCAGCTTTCATAGGCCGCCACAACACGGTCTCGGTCATCCGTCTGCAAACCGCGATACAGCTCCACAACACCGGCAACAAATGTCGGCGGAAATTTCCGGATGCAGCCATAATCCAGCAGATTGATCCCGTGATCTTCCCGGACGGTGTAATTGCCCAGATGCGGATCGCCGTGGATCACACCAAAGTGGCTGAACGGATGCCACCAGGCGCGGAACATTGCCGCTGCTATCAGGTTCCGGTCCTCAAGTGGGGCCTCCCTGAAGTCCAGCAGCGGCTGGCCATCGAGCCAGCTCATGGTGAGCAGGCGTTTTGTTGACAGATCCGCCACCACGTCAGGCACACGAATGGTCTCATCATCGCGAAGCATGTGCTGGTAAAGCGCGATGTGCCGGGCTTCCATGTCGTAGTCGAGCTCTTCGCGCAGACGCGCGCCAATCTCCTTAGACATCTGCCGCGTATCAATCACCCCATCGATGCGGCGCTGAATGGCAAACACCATCTCAAGCTGCGTCAGATCTGCTTCCACAGCAGACTGCATGTCCGGGTACTGGAGTTTGCAGGCGACGGGTGCACCCTCCAATGTCGTTGCCCGGTGTACCTGCCCCAGCGAGGCTGCAGCGGCAGCATCGCGCTCGAAGGACCCAAACTTCTTTTGCCAGTTGCGGCCGAGTTCAGACGCCATGCGTCGCTTCACAAAAGGCCAGCCCATGGCAGGTGCATTGGACTGCAACTGCGCCAGCTCAAGTGCATATTCCTCCGGGATGGCTTCTGGAATGGTGGCCAGCATCTGCGCCACCTTCATGATTGGGCCTTTCATACCGCCTAACGCATCTCGCAACTCTGCCGCCACCGCCGCATCATCGATGTCACGGCCGAACAGGCGCGCACCCGCTACCTTGGCAGCAATGCCACCGACCCCACCGCCGACTTTCGCGTAGCGCTTGGCACGCCCGGCGATGCGGTTGTCTTCATTTGTCGGGGTGTCGTCCATGACTAGGCCACCAGCTCTTCCAGATCGTCGATCAGACCTTCAATGACCGCCAGTCCACCAGACCAGAAATCCGGATTGCGCGCATCAAGGCCAAAAGGTGCCAGCAACTCAGAGTGATGCTTGGTGCCACCGGCACGCAACATATCAAGATAGGCTGCGGCAAAGTCAGGATGCCCGTTTTCATAAACCCGGTAGAGCGAATTCACGAGACAATCCCCAAACGCATAGGCGTAAACGTAGAACGGCGAGTGAATGAAATGCGGGATGTAGCACCAGAAGGTTTCATAGCCCTCATTGAGCTTGATCGCCGGCCCAAGACTCCTTACCTGAACGTCCATCCAGATACGGCCGATATCGTCGGACGTGAGTTCGCCTTCGCGGCGGCTTAAATGCACTTCGCGCTCAAACATGTAAAACGCTGTCTGGCGCACAACCGTGTTGATCATGTCTTCGACTTTGGACGCGAGCATGGCCCGGCGGGACCGCTCGTCCGGCGCATCAGCCAGCAAGGCCCTGAAGGTGAGCATCTCGCCAAACACCGACGCCGTTTCAGCCAGCGTCAGCGGTGTCTGCGAAAGCAGCTGTCCCTGCGGCGCAGCAAGCACCTGATGCACCCCGTGCCCAAGTTCATGAGCCAGGGTCATGACATCACGCAACTTGCCCTGATAGTTGAGCAGCACGTAGGGGTGTGCACTAGGCACAGTGGGATGCGAAAAAGCACCCGGTGATTTACCCGGACGTATCTGCGCATCAATCCAGCTCGATCCGCCGGAGGGCTGAAAGAACCGGCCGGCAATTTCAGCCATGTCGGGCGCAAATCCACGATAGGCATCCAGCACCGTCGTCTTTGCATCATCCCAGGAGAGCTTGCGCTCGTCGCTGTCGGGCAAAGGCGCATTGCGATCCCAGTAATTGAGTTGGTCAACACCTACCATGCGGGCCTTCAGCGCGTAATAGCGGTGGGAGACCGATGCAAATTTGCTCTCTACCGCCGTGGCGAGGGCATCCACGACTTCCGGCTCAACCTGATTGGACAGGTGCCGTGCCTGCGCAACATCTTCATAGCCGCGCCACCGGTCTTCTGTTTCCTTGTCCTTGGCAAGCGTGTTGGTGATCAGCGTAAAGGTGCTGACATTCTTCGCAAACGTATCCGCCAAGGACCTCGCACCTGCTTCACGTTCGGCAGGCGATGAACTGCTCAGGGTGTTGAGCGCCGGCTCGATGGGGACCTGTTCGCCATCAATGTCAAAGCGCAGCGCCGCCATGGTTTCATCAAAAAGCCGGTTCCAGGCCGCAGCCCCCGTCACTCGTTTTTCAAGCAGTAGTTTTTCCAGGTCATCCGACAACTGGTAAGGGCGCCATGCGCGCGCAGCAGTCAGCCATGGCCGATAGCGCGCAAGCGCCTCGCTGGCGGCATAGGCCGCCTCTAGGGCAGCCTCATCAATACGATTGATATCCAACGTGAAGAACAGGATTGAACTGCTGATTCCTGTCAACTGTTCCTGCACGTCACCATAGAACTTTGCGTAAGCGCCGTTGGTCGTGTCGGTGGCATAGACAAGCCCGGCAAAGGACCCAATCCGTCCCATGCGCTCATCCAATGCCTCATAGGCACCTAGCGCCCCGGCAAGAGCATCTGCGCCTGCCTCACCATCGAGAATACTGTCGATACGGCCCGCATATGTTTTGACAAAGGCTTCCGCTTCGGCTTTGGCAGCAGCGATATCCGCGAAGGCCGCTGTGCGTCCGGCAAACGCGCCCTCCCCATCGTCAGCACTGCGCGCGGGATACAGGTCACCGAGGTCCCATGCCGGCAGCACCTCATTGTCCTTGGAGTGTGTCTTATCGGCGGTCGAAGGGCGCGATGCGGTGCTGCTCATTTTGTACTCGGCTGAAAACATGCGTTAGGGCGGTCATGTGGAGCGATCTTGCCCCGACCAGGACCGGGTAAGCCACAGTAAGGGATATTGGCGTGGCTGCCCGCACAATCAAACGGCACGACCTCGATTTGCCAACGTGCCGCATCTGCACGCCCGCATCATCGATCCTTTGGCAAATCCATAAAGAAAAAGGCCCGGCTGCGAGAGCCGGGCCTTCTTGTTCTTGTCCAAGTGACCGGGGTCACTGGTGATTATACGATCCCGCGACTAGCGGACCTCGATAACCGCACGGCGGTTGAGAGGCTCACGTACACCGTCACCAGTCGGAACAGCTGGCTGGCTTTCGCCAACAGCGCCCACGGCACCAACAGTTACACCCTGAGCAGCGAGCGCGTTTGCAACTGCATTCGAGCGGCGCTGTGACAGACCCTGGTTGTAAGCAACTGAACCAGAGGTGTCAGTGTGGCCAACAACGTTGACTGTCGGGTTGTTGAATTCCTTGGTGAAGTTCGCGACTTCGTCGATCACTGCCATCGCAGCTGAAGTCAGGTTGAACTTGTCAAAGCCGAAGTAGATCACGAAGTCCTGGTCTGCTGCTGCAGATTCGCACTCGGTCAGTGCTTCGTAGAAAGCAACCTTTTCAGAAGCAACGCGTTCCGGCTGAACCGGACCACCGCGACCACCGAAGAAGGCACCGTCAACACCAAACTCGTTGTCAGAAGCCTGCTCGACCCAACCGTCATAGTAACGCTGAGCTTTTGCACATGCGCAGCCACGATCGTCGCGACCACCATTGTCCAGAGCTGCGATCAGGCGGCCACGGGCCTCCTGAAGCTCAGGAAGTTCTGAATCCAGAACCTTGCGGCCCCAGGGAACATTGGCCGGATCAAACGGCGCAACCGGACCGCC
>JBCBUN010000212.1:0-4360 GCA_039818145.1 Pseudomonadota bacterium | reverse complement strand
CTGGAGCACGAGCGTCGGGTGTATCTCTCCGCAGACGGCGACGACTTTCGCGGCGAAGACACGCTATTTCGCTTGCGGCCAGCCGCAGCCGCATGGTGGGACCCGTTCAGGTTCTTCACGAATGGCGAGCGCGAGGAAGACTTCACCATCCGTTTTCACCTGCACCCGGACGTCAGGGTTTCCCTTGCCCATGACGGCACCACCATTCTGGCGCTGCTGCCCAATGGCGACGGGTGGCAGTTTCGCGCCAGCGGCAACGCAGAAATGGGCCTGGAAGAATCGATCTATATGGGCCAGTCTGGCCCGCCCCGCCGGTCGCAGCAGATCGTCGTGAGCCACCACGTCTTCCGCGATGAGGCCCACGTCAAATGGAGTTTCCGCAGGCTGACGACCAAAAATCTGGGCACGGCAGACGAAGCCACCACAAAGCCTGAGCAAACCGATGCCTTTGCCCAGGAGGATGCTGACCCGGCGGTCCCGCCCATCGGCGTCCCGCCTGCACCGGCTGACACCACCGAGCCCCCACAAGACGCATAGCAGCTGTGGGCTTCATGCCGCCCGCCAAACGTGCTATCGCGCCCGCATTCACATATGCACCCGTCCTTCAAAGGCTCGTCTCCCTCATGACCGAACACCAGTCCCCCATTCGCCCCGTCCGCCGCGCCCTTTTGTCCGTATCCGACAAGACCGGCCTGATTGACTTCGGCAAGGCGCTGGCGGAGCGAGGCGTGCAGCTGGTATCGACCGGCGGCACCGCCAAGGCCCTGCGGGATGCCGGGCTGGATGTCGCTGACGTTTCCGATATCACCCAGTTCCCGGAAATGATGGACGGCCGGGTCAAGACACTGCATCCCGGCGTTCATGGCGGCCTGCTCTATGTCCGTGGCAACACCACCCATGAAGACGCAGCCAACAAGCACAACATCGTGCCCATCGACCTCCTGGCGGTGAACCTCTACCCGTTTGAAGAAACCATCGCTAAAGGTGCCGACTACGACACCTCAATCGAAAACATCGACATCGGCGGCCCCGCCATGATCCGCGCCGCGGCAAAGAACCATGATGGCGTCGCCGTGGTGGTGGATGCCAGCGACTACGACGCGGTGCTGGCCGACATGGACGCCAACGACAACAAGACGAGCTTCAAACTGCGGCAGCGCCTCGCGGCCAAGGCCTATGCGCGCACCGCAGCCTACGACGCAGCTATCTCCAACTGGTTTGCCAGCGAAATCGAAGACGACGCCCCCACCTACCGTGCCGTGGCAGGCACCCTGGCGCAGACGCTTCGCTATGGTGAGAACCCGCACCAGAATGCGGCCTTCTACACGACAGGCGAAAATCGCCCCGGCGTTGCGACCGCAACCCAGCTGCAGGGCAAGGAGCTTTCCTACAACAACCTCAATGACACAGATGCAGCCTTTGAATGTGTCGCCGAGTTTGGCGCAGACCAGCCAGCCGTTGCCATCATCAAGCATGCCAATCCGTGCGGCGTGGCCCTGGGCGGGTCGCTGCTGGAAGCCTATGAGAAAGCCCTGCGCTGTGATCCGGTCTCAGCCTTTGGCGGCATCATCGCCCTCAACGGCACACTGGATGGTGCAACGGCAGAAAAAATCTCCGGCATCTTCACCGAAGTGATCATTGCGCCCGATGCCGATGACGCCGCCCGCGAAATCATCGCAAAGAAGAAAAACCTCCGCCTGCTGATTACCGGTGGCTTGCCGGACCCGGAAGCCAAGGGGTTTACTGCCAAGACGGTGGCCGGTGGCATGCTTGTCCAGTCCCGCGATGCAGGTCGCATCATGCCCGCAGACCTAAAGGTCGTCACAAAGCGCGCGCCATCAGAGCAGGAACTGAGTGACCTTCTCTTTGCCTTCCGCGTTGCCAAGCATGTGAAATCAAACGCCATCATCTATGCCAAGGACAACGCCACCGTCGGTATCGGCGCCGGTCAGATGAGCCGTATTGACTCAAGCCGCATCGCTGCGCGCAAGTCAGAAGACGCCGCAAAGGAAGCGGGCCTCACCGAAGCCCTGGCCAAAGGGTCAGTTGTTGCATCAGACGCTTTCTTCCCCTTCGCAGATGGTCTGCTGAGCGCGGCAGAAGCCGGGGCGACCGCTGTCATCCAGCCCGGCGGATCCATTCGCGATGACGAAGTGATTGCTGCCGCAGATGAAGCAGGTCTTGCCATGGTCCTCACCGGCATGCGTCACTTCCGTCACTAGGACACACCAGAGAGTTAGCCATGCTTGTCACGACCACCAACAGCATCGAAGGCCGCAGGATCACCGAGTACAAGGGGCTGGTCGCTGGCGAGGCCGTGACCGGGGCCAATGTGGTGCGGGATATCTTCGCCGGCCTGCGTGACTTCTTCGGCGGGCGCTCCGGCTCCTACGAAAAAGTGTTCCGCTCCAGCCGCGAAGCCGCCATTGAAGACATGGTCGCAAATGCGCAGGCCATGGGTGCCAATGCAGTCGTCGGCGTGGACATCGACTATGAGTCGGTCGGCGCCAAGGGCTCGATTCTCATGGCCACTGCATGCGGTACAGCGGTTGTTATCGAATAGGCGCTAGGCGTGAAGCCCCTCTGATCGCTCTTCCTTGACGAAGAACATCAGCGCCAGACCGGACAGCAGAAACACAAGCACGATGGACAGACCCAGCCGCTGATTGCCAGTGGCCTGAGTGACGATGCCGATAGTGAGCGGCGCGAGGAATGTTGTTGCTTTGCCTGCCAGCGCATAGAGGCCGAAGAACTCAGCCATCATGTCGCGTGGCGCAAGACGCGCCAGCATGGTGCGGCTCGAAGCTAGGGCCGGACCAACGCCAAGTCCGAACAGGCAGGCGATGGCGAGAAACGCGATCTCACCACTGCTTGAGAAGGGCGCAGCCCCTTCCGCCCGCGGCGCAACCTCGAACACAAAGAACATCGTGTCGCTATCAACAGAGACAAGCGCAACCGATGTAAGGATCACCACAATCAACGCACCGACAATCGTGCGCTTGCTGCCAATCCGCGCGTCAATGACACCGCCGAGAAATCCGCCAAGGGCGGAGAACAGCGTGACGACGATACCGAAGATGGCAAGCTCTAGCGCACTCCAGCCAAACAGGGCGCCCGCAATGATGCCGCCGAACATGAAGACCGCCGTGCAGCCATCGTAGTAGAGCATCCGCGCCAGAAGGTAGAGACCGATATTGCGGAAGTGCCTGAGCCGCCGGAATGTTTCGCCCAGCTGACGGATGCCCTGCCGCGCCGCGGCCATACGCTTGAGCCCGCTACGGGGCTGATCCGGTGTCAGCAGGAACAGCGGCAGCATGAAAACCAGAAACCACAGACCTGCCAGCGGACCTACGATGCGCTCATCTTCATAGGCTGATCTGTCCAGCCCCAGCAGCGGTGCATCAGGAATGAAGGAGGCTTCGATGTTGCCCGGCAGCTGAAATGCAAACAGCACGATCGCCAGGGCAAAGATGCCGGCCACCTGCGCAATGCCATAGCCAACGCCGGACAGCAGTGCCATGCGCCGCTCGGTTGAAATATTGGGCAGCATGGCATTGGCAAAGGTCGTGACGAACTCAGCCGAGATCGACGCCACAATCACCAAAACCATGATCGGCAGCAGGGCACCGCCGGGTTCCGCAATCCACAATCCGATACAGCCGAACGAAACGCCCAGCAGGAAAATCCCGATGAACGGTTTGCGTGGACCCGCAGCGTCTGCCATGGCGCCGAGAATGGGCGACATCAATGCAATGGCAACACCCGCAATGGCCTGGGTGTAGCCCCAATAGGCCTGACCGTCAGCGGCATCTCCCTGGAAGAAGACATTGGCGAAGTAGTTTGAAAACAGAAAAATCGTGATCAGCGAGAAATAGGGCTGGTTGGCCCACTCATACATCAGCCACCCGACCTGACCACGGGTGTGGTTGGACGGTTCACCATGCAGCGCTGTCTGTGTCGCCGCATCCTCTTCGCCGCGCGGCCAGCCTTCGCTCATGTCCTAGTGATCTCCCTCAGCGCGTTCGGCACGCGTCTCATTGACGAAGAGCATGACAGCCATCCCTGCCAGCAGCAGGAGCAAAATCGACGCAAAGCCGGCGCGCTGGCTGTCGAACATATCGGTCGATAGTCCCACCAGGATCGGCGCAACGAATGCTGTCGCTGTGCCTGACAGCGCATAGAGCCCGAAGAACTCGGTCATCATCTTTGCCGGAGCAATACGGGCCAGCATGGTGCGAGAGTTTGCATAGGCGGCCGTGATGAAGATCGCGATGATGATCACAACGCACAGATACAAAAGCTCCGGCAGCGTCTTGAAGAACGGCAGCGACCAGATCGGGCCGGTGCTTTCATAAGGCTG
>JBCBUN010000211.1:0-4376 GCA_039818145.1 Pseudomonadota bacterium | reverse complement strand
AGTTCCGCGCGCCACTGCTCATCGTCTGCAACAATCTCAGGATTGTTACGGCCGGTTGCCCCATCAGACCAACGCGTGAGTTTGCGGCGCTGTTCGAACGGGAAGTCAAACAGCGTCGCAAGCATCATGGTTGTGAGTTCAACCGACACATTGTCCACCCAGTCGAACACTTCACCGCGGGGCAGCGCGTCGAGAATCTGACCGGTCCGCTCGCGGATCAGGCCTTCCCAGTTCTTCAGATTGTTGGGGGCAACAATCGGCTGCACGGTGATGCGCTGCTGATCGTGCTTGGGTGGGTCCATCGCAATGAACATTGGCAGCTGAAAGTCAGAAATCTGATCGAACAGCGTGATGCCGCCATGCTCCCAGCTTGATGAGAACACGTGGTGGTTGGTGTCCACCGCCATGATGTCTTCGTAGCGCGTCACGGACCAGTACTCACCGAAGTCCGGCGAGTAGGCCTTGTGAACCGGAGCTTCCTTACGCAGGCGCTCGAAATACGGCCACATGGCATCTGCCTGGAAAATGTCTGGATCCGCGATGTTGATGTCTTTGAGTGGCATGCTCCACGCACGCTCAGTGTGATCAATTTCGCCTTCGGGTTGGACAGCTGCCTGCGACATGAACCGTTTCCTCCGGTTTGGGCGGCACCCATGCGAATGCCGACATGACAAACTCCGCACTTCTCCATTTGTGGCCATGGAGTAAGTCCGGGGCGCCGCTTATGACCAGCGGCCAGTTAGCGAGAAGGATAACGCAGGGAAAATCGAGGTACTAGGGAAAAATGACGCTGGCGTCACTTTTGCTGCGCCGCAAAACAAACCAGTGAAAAGGCGGGCCTTTCAGCACAAAAGGCCCGCCTTCTGCCGTTTCTCACCTAAAATCACGTGAACGGACGGTAGGGGCAGCCGGAACAGCGCTGGGGCCGACAATCAGGACTGTGGCACACGCTTGGCAACCATCTTGATGAGCAGGCGGTCGGCGCTGTCGTTGAAACGGAACTTGCAGTTCATGCTGAAACGTTCAGACAGGCCCGCGGGCGTGTTGCATCCACCCTTGTCGAAGACAAGTATCGGGTACGCGTGAACCCCGCCCTTGTACTTCTTCTTGAAGTGAAACTCGCAGCGATATTGGCGCTCCCCGCCCTTCGTGAGTTGCGGCTGCATCGTAAAAGTTTTCTTGTAGGTCTTGCTGCCGTCACCACCCCAGATGCGATTGTAGAACACCTCGGTCTTTCGCGGCGGAACGAGTGTCAATTCGCCCTTGGCTCGCTGGCCTTCTTTGACCCGCCACTGCTCCCCGGTTTGATTTTCCAGTTCGATCTTCAACCTAATTCTGGAAAAGCTGCCGGCCTGAAACGTCCTGTCCTCCAAGGCGCGGCAAGGTTTGTTCGGATCGGCCGCCACAGCAACCTGACCACTGCCCAATGACAGCGCGACAATGCAAACGGTAAAGAGTCTCCTCATAGGCATATCAATCTCCCGAAACACGACATGCTGAAAAACCGGGCCACCACACGCACGGACCGTTCCGCACGCCCTCCTCCGTGTCCAGCGCATTCCGGCAAATGCCACCCCGACATGAGACGCTGAGACAACTGGGGACCGATATGAACCCCAAAACGCCCCCAACCAGTTGGAACCACGAGGACATCAGCAACAAAAAGACGGGCTTCCCGATATGGAAAGCCCGTCTTTAAGAAAGAGACAGTGCCGGCACTTACCGGCGTATGCTGGACCCTTAAGCGGCGCGGAAACCTTCAAGGCGCTGTGCAATGATGTCGTCCGCTTCCTTCATGATCCGGTCCACAAGCTCTTTGCAGGTCGGAATGTCATGGATCAGGCCTGCGACCATGCCACAGCTCCAGCCGCCGGCATCCATGTCGCCGTCCTTCATGATCTTGGGATACACGCCGGCCACTTCTTCAGCGATGTCCGCAAAGCTGAGCTTGTCACCCATCTCCTGCTCTTTCTGCAGAAGACGTTCAACAGCGTCGTTGTTCAGCACGCGCTCCGTGTTCCGCAGCGGGCGCATGATGAGACGGGTATCGAGCTCGCTTGCGGCGATCAGAGCCTGCTTCACATTCTCATGCACCGGTGCTTCCTGCGTGGCGATGAAACGGGTGCCCATGTTCATGCCTTCAGCACCCATCGCCATTGACGCAACGAGGCTGCGGCCGTCGGCCATGCCACCGGATGAGACGAATGGAATCTTCAACTCTTCAGCAGCACGCGGCAGCAGAATGAAGTTGGGCACATCGTCCTCACCTGGATGACCGCCACACTCAAAGCCGTCAACACTCACGGCATCACAGCCGATCGATTCAGCTTTCAGGGCATGCCGTACAGAGGTGCATTTGTGGATGACCTTGATATCCGCTTCCTTGAGGGCAGGAAGCCACTTGGCAGGGTTGTTGCCGGCTGTTTCGACGGCCTTAACGCCGCTCTTGATGATGACATCAACAAAGCCCGGATAGTCAGGAGGCGTTACGGCAGGCAGGAATGTGAGGTTCACGCCAAACGGCTTGTCGGTCATACCCTTGCAGCGCTCGATTTCAGCAGCCAGTTTTTCCGGCGTTCCCTGCGTCAGGCCGGTGATGATGCCGAGACCACCTGCGTTGGAAACAGCAGCCGCCATTTCCGCAAAGCCCACATAGTGCATGCCGCCCTGACTGATCGGATGCTCCACCCCAAAGAGTACTCTAAGTCGCGTGCGCATGTTCGCCGCCCCGTATGTTTATTGAAAGACTGGTTCACGGCATGTGGAAACACGCCATCTCATGGCGCATTTTGGCCATCCGGGCGCGAAAAGCTAGCGCGTTCTTTTTTGAAACTGCCGAGGGGGTATCAACAAAGGGGGCAGGAGAAGCCCGCTAGAGGCCCGCAGACTTGCCCATCTCAGCCGGACCGTCGCCCCAGCCGCCACCCAGGGCCCGGAACAGGCCGATCTGGAACTGGGTCGTGTTTGCCTGAGACTGTGCCAGCGTGATGTCCGCATCCGCCAACGTCCGCTCCGCATCAAGCACTGTGATGAAGTCATCAGCCCCTAACTCGTAGCGCGATTGCGCCATACGGGCGGATTGAGCGGCTGCGTCGCGTGCCAGAGTCAGCGCGGACTGCCGTTCAAGCTCAGCAGCATAGTTCTGCAACGCCGTTTCTGTTTCTTCCAGTGCAACCAGCACAGCTTGATCAAACTCCGCCAGCGCCTGCGCCATTCCGGCTTCGGCCGCAGCAATCCGAGCACGCCCTGCCCAGATGTTTGGGAATGTCCAGGAGATCAGCGGGCCAAACGAAAATGAAACCGCGCCATCTTCCTTGAGGCTGGCAATCTGAAGGGCTGTCGTATCAATCGATCCGGCAAGAGATATCTGCGGGTAGAGTTCTGCCGTCGCAACGCCAACACGCGCTGCAGCAGCCTTGAGAGCATTCTCTGCCTCACGCACATCGGGACGTCGGGCAATGAGACCCGCGCCATCACCAACCGGAATGGTTGCCGCGACAATCGGAGCGCGCGAGCAATCAGCCGCCGCATCCACCATCGCCGCCGGCGGCTGGCCTACAAGTGTAGCCAGACGGAATCGCGCATTCTCACGGTCTGCTTTCAACTGAGGCAGTGAGGCTTTGGTGTTTTCAACATTCACCTGCGCCCGCACGATATCAAGCTTGGTGCCCTGACCACCTTCAGTAAGCTGACGCGTCAGATCCACCGTCCGCGTCTGAAGGTTGAGAGTGTTTTCTGTCACGGAAATCTGCTGATTGGCCGAACAGATATCCGCATATGCCCGCGCGGTTTCAGCGGCAATCGTGATGCGTGATGCATGCAACGCTGATTCAGCGGCCTGCGCATCAGCACGCGCCGCAGCAACGGAATTGCGAACCCGCCCGAACAGATCGATTTCGTATGAGAGGCTGAAACCGGACGTGTAGGACAGGTCTTCTGTGTTGGCTTTCTGCGTCGCTTGCTGGGCAGCATCACGCTCATAGGTAGCGCCCGCATTAATGTCCGTAGACGGAAGATATGCACTCCGGCTTTCACCAAGCGCTGCGAGCACACGGTCAAGATTGGCAAAGGCAGCCTTCAGGCTGTTGTTTTCGGACAGAGCTTTGGTGATGTACCCATCAAGCTCAGGGTCATCATAAAGTCGCCACCAAAGGGTATCGGGGGCTTCCGGAGAAACAGGTGCGATGGAAGCGGTCACAAACTCGCTCTGGGCGATCGGCGCGGTGGCGACCGTGGATGTGGGGACGTCCGGCGTAAATGAGCAGGCGGCCAAAGCCGCACTTGCCATACCACATGCCAGTTTCGAACACGTACCCATTGCCTGCTCTCCCGAACGCCACCCAAGAGATGGCTGAATTTCAGGAAGAACAGTGCCG
>JBCBUN010000210.1:0-4397 GCA_039818145.1 Pseudomonadota bacterium | reverse complement strand
ACCCATGTGACGGATCGTCTTGAGGCAGCCGCTGAGAAATATCTCGGCCGCGCCACCGACGCTCATGTGGTGTTTTCAAAAGAAGGCCACGAGTTTCAGGCCGATTGCACCCTGCGGCTTGGTCACGGCGTTGTACTGCAGACCAAGGATCGGGCAGGCGACATCTACGCGTCCTTCGATGGCGCTGCTGAAAAGCTGGAAAAACGCCTGCGCCGTCACAAGCGCCGGCTGAAAGACCATCACGCGGAAGGCCGCCAGGCACCGGAAGAGATTGAACTTCCTGCGCGCGTCCTGGCCGCGGAAGCAGAAGAGCACGATGCAGCTGATGGTGCGGATGACCAGCCCATCATCATTGCCGAAACAACAACCAAACTTCAGCGTCTGTCAGTTGGTGAAGCTGTCATGCGCATGGATTTGGCTGACGCGCCTTTTCTGTTGTTCAAGGCAGGCGAGGCGGGTGACGTGAACATGGTGTATCGCCGCGACGACGGGAACATCGGTTGGGTGGAACTCGGCAGCAAGGGCTGACCGGCACCTGTATCGCGCGCGGTGTCGATGTAATCGCCCGCGCAGGATTTTGATTTTTTGCATGCTATGATGCCGGTACGGCTGGGGGCATGCCATTCAGGGACGTGACATGGATCTTTCAGATCTTTTGGCGGCCGACCGTGTATTTGCAAGCCTGCATGCAGGCAGCAAGAAGCAGGTGCTTCAGGACCTGGCCGCACGGGCCAGTGAAGCCAGCGGCATAGATGCGCGAGTCATCTTCGACGCATTGATTGAGCGCGAGCGCCTGGGCTCCACCGGCGTCGGCCATGGCATTGCCATTCCTCACGCGCGTCTGTCTGAGATGACGCAGCTTGAAGGTTTCTTTGCACGGCTGGAAACATCAATCGAGTTTGATGCTGTTGACGACGAGCCGGTGGACCTCGTGTTCCTGCTGCTCGTGCCTGAAGAATCCGGTGCGGACCACCTCAAGGCGCTGGCCCGTATCTCACGCCTGCTGCGCAACGAAGGCGTCACCAACGCCCTGCGCAACGCAAGCTCGGCTGACGAAATCTACCAGGCGCTGACGCGCCCGGCCGAGAGCCACGCAGCCTAGCAGGCGCATTACCCTAAGGTCATTGGATTGTCTGGCTAGTGGACGCTGACGGGGTCCAGGTCGTACTGACGCGCGCCGGCAAAAGCCGCCTCGCGGTCATCGACGATGGCCATGCGTGTGCCATCCGCAGCGTGGACCGCAAAGAACCGGGCATCTGTCGGAATATCGGTTTCATCACCCACCACGTCGCGCACCGCATCGGGTCCCACTTCGCGGACATAGACGGTTTTGGGCGCGCCGAAGGCTGCAAAGTCCTTGCTGCTCATGGGAGCCAGCAAGTCTACGAACCGTGTTTCATTATTCATCGTGTGTACTCCATTACACCTGCCTCTGATTAGACGGCAGTCTTTTTGGGCGCGGGTACTGCTTGTGCATCGATCTCTTTTGCGTCACGCGCCCTGTTGCCTGCGGTCGATGAACCAATCTCGATCCGTCGAGCCGTGTGGCTGGGTTCCGGTTTCACCAGGTCGATGCTCAGCAACCCGTTCTCGAGATCGGCAGTTTCGACATCCAGGCCATCAGCAAGAACAAACACCCGCACAAACTGACGGGCCGCGATGCCGCGATGCAGGAAGGCGCGATCCTCGTCCTCGGTCTGCTTGCCTTTGATGATGAGTTCGTTGCCCTCAACGGTGACAGACAGCTCGTCGCGGGTGAACCCGGCGACAGCCAGCGTGATGCGGAAGTGATGCACACCACTTTCGCCCTCTACCGGAGAGGTCTGCTCGATATTGAAAGGCGGATAGCCTTCATTTGAAAGCCGTCCAACCCGGTCCAGCAGCTGTTCAAGCCCGTCAAAGCCCAACAACAGCGGATGGGTAAAAGGGGTAACCCGTGTCATAGCCCAAAGCCCTCACAAAAAAGCGGCTTTTCTCAAGGGTCGGTCCGGTTTTGGCCGCAGACCAACCCATCCGACCCCAGTATGGGCATCGGACACTTAATAAATGGGGCGCAAGGCGCCCAAGATCAAGATGTGGGGTGGTGTGCTCGATCCAAATGGTCTGGAAAACAGACTGCTTTGTTTGGCTGATCGGTTGAGGTCTCATATAAGAAACGAATGGCAAGTGAGAAGACCCCCGTCCCCAATGAAGAGCGCACCGAACGGATGCGTGCGCGGCTGCTGGATGCCACTCTTGATGTCATCCTCAAGGAAGGATGGGCCAAGGCCAGTACACCCAAAATCTGCAAGCAGGCCGGCGTCTCCCGCGGCGCACAGACGCATCACTTTCCTACCAAGGCGTCTCTTCTGGCTGCCGCGCTTGATTGGCGCGCGGGTCAGTATGAGAAGAAGATTGTAGAGCGTTTGGCGGCCGGTGAGGGTCAGGAGAGAACTCTCCGAGCGCTCCTCGACGGCATTTGGGAAGCGATGCTTGATGATCGTTTCATTCAAACCGGCATGGAGGCCATGGTCGCTGCTCGCACAGATCCCGAGTTGCGGGCGTTGCTGGCGCGACACGACATGGATGCCGTGCGCTCCATGCGTGACATGGCGGATGATATTGGGGCTGATCCGCTGACACTGGCCCGCGTGAAAGACGCCATCGAACTCAGCGTCTACCTGTTTCGTGGCCTTGTGGTCCAGCGCGGCGTTCACAATGATCCGAAGTTCAAGCGCGACCTTTATGACAAGTGGTGCGCGCTTGTGGATGACGCCCTGGCGGATTGATCAATCCAGTTGCGCGGCGACGGCTCGCAAGAATTCCACAGTTTCCATCTCGCGATTGACCGCTTCGTCCGGGGACGTACCGTATGCGCGGTTTGCGGACAGCTTGACGATCACGGCATGCCGAGAGGGGTCAACGAACACGAATTGGTTGTAGACGCCAATGGCCGAAAACTCTCCCCGATCTCCTGCGGGAACCCACCATTGATCACCATAGCCAAGAGGCAGCACGTGCCCGCCAACGATCACCTTGCCAGCCTGCTGATGCTTGCCTGTCGGCGTTGTCGAAGAGGCGACCCAATCCGCTGGCACGATCTGATGATTGCCAAACCTCCCCTTGTTGCGGAACAGTTCGCCGATTTTCGCGAAGTCCCTGGCGGTCATGCACAGGCCTCCTAGCGCGAGTTCCCGGCCTGCCATATCCAGTAGCCAGTAACTCGGGCTTGTCATACCAAGAGGCGCACAGAGTTTCTGCTGCATGTATTCAGCAATGTCACGACCGGTGGCGCTTGCCAGCAGCATGCCGAGTGCCTGCGTATCAGCAGAGTTATATTGACATAGCGAACCGGCAGCGCGCTCGTTCTGCATGCCTGCAACGAAATCATCCAGAGTGCTGGCGCCAGCCATCACAGCACTGAGTTTGTGAACATCCGCATCCGGATCACTATAGTCCTCGCTCCAGCGGGCACCGGAAGACATGGCCAGAACATGACGAATGGGGACGCCATCATAGGCAGAACCGGCTAGTCGGGGAACATAGGTGCTAATGGGATCATCAACCGACCGGATGAGGCCTTCACCAATGGCGATACCAACCAAGGCAGAGATGAAACTCTTTGCCATCGACCATGAAATCCAGGCCACATCGCGGCCACCCGTAAGGTAGTAGTCTTCAAACCGCACCTCGCCATTCTGGAGGACAAGCAACGCACTCGTGTCCGTATCTTTCAGGAACGACAGCACGGAGCGCGAAACGCCTTCGAACATAAAACTCTCCGGCAGCGTTGCCGCCGGTCCATCAGGCCAATCGACTGGGGTTTCAGCAGCTTCCATCTTGCGCGAGGGAAACAGGTCCATCATCCGCTGGAAGTTGTCGTGCTGCGGTACACCTGTATAGAGGCCTAGGTCGGCCTGCTGGGCCGAAGACATGTCAGACATCGGAATTCCTTTGCCGGCGACGCTCGCTAGGCGGCTTCGGTCTCTGCGGATGGGATCAGGCCCAGCTGCGTGTACATGGTGAAAGTGTCGCTCAGACCCGTCTGTTTGATGATCTTGCCATCGCGTACTTCGCAGATCGTAATGTCGCGTGCGTCGACGGTTTTGTTGGTCGGTGGAATTCCGAACAGTTCTCCGCGGTGTGTGCCTCGGACACGAAGGCAAACCACAACCTTGTCGCCCTGAGCGATCAGATCTTCCACCTCTTCGGTGTAGTCCGGAAAGGCGGACCGCATCAGCGTGGCATAGGCTTTGACACCATCGACGCCGCAACCCCATGCATCGCCCATGGGATAGTCGGCCGTGTAGTCGTCCGCATAGAACTCGCCGACGCGGTCAATTTCGAAGTCATTCCATACTGTCTGACAGGCTTCTCGGACGATTTGTTCTGGCGTTTTCATGCTGCTACCTCACGTT
>JBCBUN010000209.1:0-4406 GCA_039818145.1 Pseudomonadota bacterium | reverse complement strand
TTATCGATGGCTGAAGCCCGGCGGCATCTTTGTGTCCAGCACCGTATGCCTGGGAGACGGCATGAACTGGCTGAAACTCATCCTGCCGGTCGGCCGTGCATTCGGCAAAGTGCCCTATGTGCAGTTCCTTAAAGGCAATGCGCTTGTCGGCTTCATGACCGATGCTGATTTCAAGATCGAAACCCACTGGCAACCCGGTGACGGGCGGACAGTGTTTCTCATCTGCCGTAAACCCGGATAGGGAAAAACGGAGACGAGTTAGGCCGCGTCGTCCATACGAACGGTGTAAACGGCGGGGATGTCCCACGCTTCAGTGATCTTGCCGTCGACGATGCGCCAAGGCACAGCGGCATCCGTCTCAAATGTCTGACCATCAAGAGTCATTCCAGGCGTGGCGTGCGCGACCACCAACTCATCACCCATCGCATAGGCATGCTTGAGACGAACGCCAAACGTACCGCCCGTGAGGTCTGCCAGCTTCCTGAAGAAGTTCTTGAGACCTTCGACGCCGACATAGTCACCCTCAATTTGCGGCAGGAGGGGATTAATGTAATGCCAGACAAAGTCCTCAGCGATCACATCACGCGCTTCATCCAGCCGGTCCGGGATCAGGGTCGGGATCCGCTTGATCATCTCAACATTTTTTTCTGCAGTGCTCATGTGTAGGACTCCATACTCAATGGTCTGCATTCGGCAAACACGTAATTGGCGCAGGCGTCTGGACCTTAGCCACCTGAAGATAAGCGGATGCGCTAGTGCGCGCGGCCTTCCAGCTCAACGGGGATGGTATACACGGCAGGGATATCCCAGGCCTGCTTGATCCTCCCGTCGACGAAACGCCAGACAACCGCCGCATTTGTCTCAAACGTCTCGCCGTCAAGCGTCATACTCGGCGCTGCATGGACCACGACAAGTTCGTCGCCAAAAGTTGAAACATCTTTTGCCCGCACGCTAAACGTACCGTTCGTTAGGTCGCCGAGCCGCCGAAAAAAGTCCGTGAAGCCGTCAGCACCCTGATAGTCTCCGTCAATTTGCGGGAGCAACGGGTTCACATAGGTCCAGACGAAATCATCCGCCAGCAACCCTTTCGCCTCATGCAGGCGATCTGGGATCAGTTCCGCGAGCTGTCCGAATTTTTCAAGGTTTGTTTGAGCAACACTCATTCTCATCTCCTGCAACGCAATGGCTTGTGAGCTTCAGTCAAATGTCGGGCTGATCAAGCGAAGGTAGTTTCTTGGCGCCCGCACTCACGTATGATTCCGAGGGCGGCGGGCTGAGCGCTTCACGCACATCCCGATAGTCGTAGGTCCAAAGGACCGGCCAGTCCGGCAGGAAGGTTCTGTGTGAGTAGTAGCCAAGCATGTGCTGCACCCGCTCGGGGAAAGTGCGGGCGACTTCCCATGGAACCGTCACGGTATGCGCTTCTTCAGGGGTTAGTTGCGCAAGCGCAAAACTGAAGTGGATGCCAAACCGCCAGTTGTCTTCTGACGTGTTGAGCCCACCACCATGAATGGTCTTGCCCGTGTAGAGCAGCGCTGACCCAGCCGGCATCACCGCTGAGGTGATTTCGTCATCGGTCGCCTCGCGATCAAAATCATCCCATTTGTGACTGCCGGGAACGACAACAGTCGCGCCGTTGTCCTCAGTAAAATCGGTGATGGCGAGCATGATACTCAGCGTCGCTTCCGGTCCGTCCTTGCCCTGTGCGACCATGATTGGCCAGTTGCCCGCATCACGGTGCAACGCCTGCGCCGGGGAATCCGGTCCGATGATGATCGCCTGGCCGGTGTTGATCCAATAGTCATTGGCAAAACCGTGTTCGGCCCATTGATGCATGAGATCATGATCAATCACCTGAGCGAAGGACGGCGCACGTCTCGCAAGGCCGGTAAATCGCTTGGTCTGTGCGCCGCAGAACATCTGCTTGATGTCACCGCCGTGAATGCCCGGCTCGAACCCCGACGCATGGGGCTTCAGTTCAGAGACAAGGGACTTCCGCAGGTCAGACGAAATGTAGTTTTGCACGATGACACCACCGTCTTCGTCGATCTGCGCAATGATGTCGGCCCAGTTGTCCGTGATGTCGAAATGTTTGAGTGGTTTTGCCATGGGTCTCTCCGGATCGTGCCAACGCAGCCTTAGTTGCGTCAGCATTACCTGTTTCCTGAAACGCTTCTTTACATATCAATTGATATGTTATCTATGACAGAGAGGTTTGTTCGTCAACATAAAAAGAGTCGTGGATGCCGAGAGTCGCAGATCCCAAGGTCCGCCGCGCAGAAGTGGTCGCCGCCGCAGCTGCGCTTATTGCGTCTGAAGGCCCCGAAGCCCTGTCCATGCGTAAGATTGCTTACCAGGCAGGCTGCACCATCGGTTTGCTCAATCACTGGTTCAAATCCAAGGATGATCTGATAGAGGCCGTGCTGGACCATGCGGCAACGGCCGGTGTCGATCGCGTCCACGCCGCCATGCACAATCCGGACATCACCATCGAAGACGTAGTGCGCGAGTTTCTTCCGATTGACGAGGGGCGGTCATCTGAGATGCGGGTCTGGCTGGTCTTCTGGGCCTTGAGTATCGGCCGCCCGAACCTGCGCAAAGGCTACAGCAGGCGCGTCCAGACCATGCGGGAAGAGCTAACCCGAGAAGTCACCGCACGCGGCATTGTCACTAAGGACGTGACCCAGTTCATTGACACTCTGATGGCCACCATCGACGGCATCTCAGTCAATGCAATCGCCGAGCCCGATTACTGGACCATCGACCGGCAGGTTGAAACGCTGCGGTGGTTTCTAACCCGGTATACCCCTTGAACCCACGTCTAGCGGCATGCAGATGCAGCGACCCAGCTACACTGCTGGACGGTTCGACAGCCATGCCCAGAAGCTGAGCGTGATGGCCGAGGCGGATACCATTGTCATAACGGTGCCCGGCACGAAATTCACGTATCCGGGGATATCAACAAAGACGAGATAACCCACGTCAAGCAGCCCGCCGACCATGCCGACGACCCACACTGCAGTTAAGTTCTGCCGCCAGATGAAGACGGCCCCAATGAGTGTGACCGCACCGCCCCACAACAGGTTCCACCCATGCTGGTCGAGAATGCCACCAACGGCTGGATGATAAGCAGCTTCAAGCAACTCAGGTGCAACAGCATCGGCAATGGCCTGAAACCCGCCTGCAGTATCGGCAGGAATGACCAGCAAGCCCGCAAGCATATGGACGGCGCCCCAGATCACCCACAGGATAGCTGCAATCTTCAGGGCAAGAACGTGTCTGGTGGCCATCGGATTCTTCCCGGTTCAATTTGCGTGGTCGACGTTAATCGATACTGTCTGACATCACAGTCACGCAATTAGTTGATATAGTCAACTATTGGAGATCACCCTGCAAAACTCGCTTTCACTTGCCCTGGACATTGACCGTTTCATGCGGGTGATCCACGCCAGTTTGCATCCCAAGGCAGAGGCCAGCGACCGGCAGAAGGTGGGTCCCTTCGGCGGCATGGTGCTTATGACAATTGCAGAAACCGAACCGATTTCGATTCAGGCGCTGACACGGCAACTGGCACGCGACAAAGCCCAGATGACGCGCATCATCCAGTTACTCGAACAGAAGGAGTTGCTGGTCAGAAAACGCAGCAGTGAAGACGGCCGCGTATCACTGGTGAGCCTGACCGACGAAGGTCAAACGCTGGTGGACAGCTTTCAGGATGCCCTCGCGGATGTCGTCGAAGAACTACTCAAAGGCGTGAGCACCGAAGAACGCAAGCGGTTGTCGGCCACATTGCAGAAGATACTTTTGAACGCGGGCCCGGTTGCCGATCGATAGCGCAAGATGGAGCGATACCTGCTGCTAGTCTGGTTTTGGAAGGGGGAACCGGAGCAGGTCCACCACAGGTCCGGCAGGATCAGGCGCACCGGCGATAACACGTTCTGCCAATGAGATGACCGCGCGCTCGTGGTCCCCCATAAAGGCGGCCAGCGTTGCTGCGTCGCGGTCTTCTTCCATTGTCACAAGCGTGGCAAGTTCCTCATATCGCGGTAGGTATTGCGCCTGGGTCACGTCCCGAATGGCCGTAAACCGCTCGACCCACGGCAGAGAATTCATCTCGCGAATGGCGGCTGCGCCTTCGGACATGTCACCTGCCGTATCCAGAATGGACAGCCCGCATTTGACCAGCGTCGGACGAATAAGCGCCTTCCCTTCGGTCTCAAGCTGCAGCAATGACCCCAGGATGTAGTTCTGCTCAGGCGTCTGCGCGGCACTCAGCATCACTTCCATGACAGCTTCGCCCGCAAGCTCACCATGATAAACGTCCACCAGACATTCTTTGAATTCCTTGCTCACCATCGTCAGCGCCTCCTCAACCGGCGACTGAACACCAGCGCCACATATCACGT
>JBCBUN010000208.1:0-4440 GCA_039818145.1 Pseudomonadota bacterium | reverse complement strand
CTCTGGAGGCCCTTACCATGGATGGCTGGGCGCCCCTGGAACCCCCGTCGGACACCGGCTCCAACGGCTGATTGCGCCGCGCCTCCCCATCCCTATACTGCGCGTCAAATATCTCCGGGGAGACTAAGATGAAACGCAGGGATTTCCTGACCGGCGCCGCCGTTACAGGTGCAGCCGCCGCCACACTGGCTGTCGCCGGCTGTGACAACGCTTCAGACACGACAGCCAGCACTGAAACGGCACCCGCGAGCCCGGCCATTCTGACCGGCAAGCGCAAACTTAAGATGGTGACGACCTGGCAGAAGAATTTCCCGGGACTGGGTACATCCGCTGAACGTGTTGCCAAACGCATTGAGGACGCCACCGACGGACAGGTCTCCATCAAGGTCTATGCGGCCGGTGAACTGGTCCCTGCCTTTGAGTGCTTTGACGCCGTCTCCACCGGCACTGCTGACTGCTACAACGGGGCGGAATATTACTGGCAGGGCAAGTCCGTCGGGTTCTCATTCTTTACGGCCGTCCCCTTCGGAATGACCGCAAATGAGCTGACCGCATGGATTTATCATGGTGGCGGCCAGGAACTGTGGGACGAGCTCTCAGCCCAGTTCAATCTCAAGGGCTTCCTCTCCGCCAACACCGGCGTGCAGATGGGTGGCTGGTTCAACAAACGCATCGAAAGCCTTGAAGACCTCAAAGGCCTCAAGATCCGCATGCCGGGTCTGGGCGGTGAAGTACTCCGTCAGCTCGGAGCCGCTGCCGTCAGCCTTCCGGGTCCGGACATTTATCAAGCCCTGCAGACCGGCGCCATTGATGCAACGGAGTGGGTCGGCCCCTGGAATGACCTGGCACAGGGCTTTTACAAGGTCACCAAATACTACTACTGGCCCGGCTTCCATGAGCCCGGTGCGGCGCTAGCGACCGTCTTCAACAAGGATGTGTTTGAGAGCCTCACCAAGGCCCAGCAGGGCATCATCCAGAATGTCTGCCATACCGAGCACGATTACACGTTGGCCGAGTTCAACCACAACAACTCGGCTGCTTTGGATACGCTCCTGCGCGACCACGGCGTGATCCTGGAGAAATTCTCCGATGAAGTCTTTGCGGGTTACCGGAAGGCATCTGCCAAGGTGCTTGAAGAAGCCTCCAAGGAAAGCGAGATCGCCGGACGTATTTACAAGAGCTTCCGCGAGAACCTCGACAACTCCATTCGCTGGACACGTATCTCCGAAGAAGCCTACGTCAACATGCGCACCGGCAATGAAGGCTAGACGGCAACTCTCGTGACACGCCTCATCGCCCTCATTGATGGACTGAACAACCGCATCGGGCGCACCGTCTCGTGGCTGGCCCTGATCATGGTTGTCGTGCAGTTCGTGGTTGTGGTGCAGCGCTATGTTTTCGGCATCGGCTCCATCTGGATGCAGGAATCCATCGTCTACATGCACGGCTTCCTGTTTATGCTGGCTGCCGGATACACACTGCTCCACAATGGTCACGTGCGGGTTGACGTCTTCTACCGGGAGGCCACCCCACGGCGCAAAGCCATAACCGACCTGTTCGGCGTGATCTTCTTCCTGCTGCCTGTCTGTGTCGCCATTGCGTGGCTGGCGTGGCCCTATGTCTCCAACTCATGGGCGATCTTTGAAGGCTCAAAGGAAACCAGCGGCATCCACGGCGTCTACCTACTGAAGACCGTGATCATCATCTTTGCCGGTCTGGTTGCCCTGCAAGGTGTTTCGCTGGCGGCTCATTCCATCCGCATCTTGAGGGGACGTGAGGAGCCCACTGCCGAAGCGCCACCGGAGCTCATGTAATGGGCGTTGCAGATATTCTCGACATTGCGATGTTCGCAACGGCCTGCATTTTCCTGCTGGCCGGTTTCCCCGTCGCATTCACCCTTGCCGGTACGGCTCTGATTTTTGCCGTGCTGGGCGCCATGCTTGGCGTTTTTGACCTGTCGTTCCTGCGCGCGTTCCCACAACGCATTTTTGGGACGATGACCAATGAGACGCTGATCGCGGTCCCGCTCTTCGTTTTCATGGGCGTGATGCTCGAACGCAGTAAGGTTGCCGAAGAGCTTCTGGAAAACATGAGCCGCCTTTTCGGCACCATGCGTGGCGGCCTTGGCATCTCCGTCACCATCGTCGGCGCGCTGCTGGCAGCATCCACAGGCATTGTCGGGGCGACGGTGGTCACAATGGGTCTGCTCTCCCTGCCCACCATGCTGAGGCGCGGCTATGACCCCGCATTGGCCACCGGCTCGATTGCAGCCGCGGGCACGCTTGGCCAGATCATTCCGCCATCGATCGTTCTGGTCCTGCTGGGCGATGTCATGTCCAGCGCCTATCAGAATGCTCAATTGTCCATGGGCAATTTTTCGCCTGACGCCCTGTCCGTGGGTGACCTGTTCGCCGGCGCCCTGCTTCCCGGCCTCATGCTGGTCGGGCTCTACATCACCTATCAATTGATGATGGCGGTGTTCAAACCGGCATCCTCACCGGCACTGGACGCATCAGAAATTGCTGACCAACCGGGCCTGGGACCAATCCTGGAAGCCCTCATTCCCCCGGTCCTGCTGATTGTTGCTGTGCTTGGGTCCATCCTCGCGGGCGTTGCAACGCCAACGGAAGCCGCCGCCGTGGGCGCGGTTGGGGCGACCTTGCTGGCTGGATATCGCCAACCATTGCTGGATGTCGCAGGACACAACGACAGCCCGGCCCTGCGGAGCGGCATTGTCCGACTGCTGTCAAAGGCTCACATCAATGGAACGCTGCCACCCGTTCTGGCCGCAGCCTCCATCCTTGGACTGTTTATCCTGACATCCACCTATGACCTGCGGCTGGGCCTCAACACCGACAGCTCCACACTGCAGATCGCCCGCGGTGCGGCCTATGTACTGTGCGCAATCGTTGCCTGGGGCATGTATGTGTCCCTGCTCCGCACCCTGAGCAACGGGTGTCTGGGACAGGTAGTCCGCACCACCACCGAGATTACGTCGATGGTGTTTGTCATCCTCGTAGGCGCTGCCCTGTTCAGCCTCGTCTTCCGGGGCCTTGGCGGCGACGACACGGTGCACGAGTTCCTCAATTCCATGCCCGGCGGTGTGGTCGGCGCGATGATCATCGTCATGCTGGTGATGTTCTTCTTGGGATTCTTCCTCGACTTCATCGAGATCACATTCGTGGTCGTGCCCGTGGTTGCCCCGGTGCTGCTGATGATGGGCGTGGACCCGATCTGGCTCGGTGTCATGATGGCCATCAACCTGCAGACATCATTCCTGACACCACCCTTCGGCTTTGCCCTGTTCTATCTGCGCGGTGTCGCGCCCCCCGAGGTCAAGACTACGGACATCTATCGCGGCGCAATCCCCTTCGTGATTATCCAGCTCCTTGCTCTGGTCATATTGTCGGTGTTCCCTGAGATCGCCACTTGGCTGCCCGAAATTGTGTTCGGCTAACTTCTAGGATGTCATCTCATGGCTACTGACAAAGCAGACGGCCCACGCCTGCCAAACTACATGGCGACAACGCTGATCATGATTGCGGTCGTGGGGATTGTCTCCGTGGCCATCAGCCAGGGCTGGCT
This sequence comes from Pseudomonadota bacterium, assembly GCA_039818145.1. GTDB lineage: Bacteria > Pseudomonadota > Alphaproteobacteria > CGMCC-115125 > CGMCC-115125 > Pyruvatibacter. Next base: position 855 of record JBCBUN010000208.1, on the reverse strand, counting down.
GGAGTTGGATCAGGACCCAATCCACCTGACAGTCACAGCGCCGGACAAGGTCATTCTGCCGCGTGAAGGTGATGTGCCGTTCAGCTATACGGTCAATCTCAAGAACAACACCGATGATCCGATGCTGCTGGAAGCCTCAACGCCCTGCCGCGTCCATCGCTGGTTCGTGGCGGATAGTGGCGGCAATTTCGTGCAGGGCGAACCTGAGGAAATCTGCGCACAGGTGGTCATGAATGCCGACCTCACGCCGGACTCTTATCTGGAAGACGTCAACGAGATTGCCCTGGATGCCGCCCGCTACACCTCAGGGGCCGAGTACCAGCTCATGGTCCGCTACTGGGGCTATGACCGCATTCATCGCTTTACTGCCGAATAACGCCTAAAGCAGCCTGTGACCTACAGCTCACTCTGAATTGAGCCGTCAAAGGTAATCCAGTCCCGCTTGGGGAACCCGGTCGGCGGCAGACGCCCGGCCTGCGCACGGTCACCGCGCCAGTCCTTGAGCGCCTTGGCATCGATCGTTTTCTGCCCGCCACCGTCACGCCACTGAAAGCCATCCTTCAGCGTAAAGACCTTGGCCTGACGCAGACCACCATCCTTATAGCGCTGGAGGCGCACCCCGCGTCCGCGGGTCATCTGATTCACCTGCTCCAAGGGGAACAGCAGCAGTTTGCGGTTCTCACCCATGACGGCAATCGTATCGCCCTCAGCAGTGACACAGGTCTGCGCTTCATCGCCTGAGGCCAGATTCAACGTCTGCTTGCCCTTGCGGGTCATGGCAATGATCTCGTCTTCCGGCACAACGAAGCCGTATCCGGACTGAGACGCCACCAGTAGCTGTCTGCCCGGCTTGTG
>JBCBUN010000207.1:0-4451 GCA_039818145.1 Pseudomonadota bacterium | reverse complement strand
CGCAAGCTCCGTGTTCTGAAGTGGCTCGAACATCGTCGTGTTGTCGCCGAATCCGGCAATCAGCATTATCGGAGCGACATCATTGTTGGCGCAATCGTGAGACATGTTCAGTGGGTCAGCTCGCGTGTGAAAGCTGCCAAAAAGTATCGGCCATTCGCATCCTGGCGCAAGCGCATTGACGCCGCCGCTTGCTTATGGATGATCGCCCCCAAACAAACACACGCGTTTCGGGGAGAATTCCATGCTTGAAGGCATCCGCGTCGTCGAACTGGCCACCTACATTGCAGCACCGGCCGCTGCGGGCGTCATGGCTGACTGGGGTGCAGAGGTCATCAAGGTTGAGCCGCTTCAGGGCGACGCTATCCGAGGCATGCTCCGGAATGTGTCGGCGTCCACTGTTGAGGGCAACCCCATCTTCGACATGGACAACCGCGGCAAGCGCGGCCTTGCGATTGATCTGCGTAACGAAAAGGGTGCCGAAGCTCTCAAGAAGCTGGTGATGTCGGCTGACGTCTTCATCACCAATGTGCGCCCCGGTGGCCTCGCCCGCGCAGGTCTGGACTGGGCGACCCTGCACGCTGAAAAACCTGATCTGATCTATGCCAGCGTCACGGGCTACGGCCTGCAGGGCGAAGACCAGGATCGTCCGGGCTTCGATATGGCGGCCTTCTGGGCCCGCGCCGGCGTAGCCAACCTGACAGCGCCCAAGGGAACGGACCCCTTCCCGCTGCGCGTGGGCCAGGGCGACCACACAACCGGCCTTGCAACGCTCAACGGCATTCTGGGTGCCCTCTTCGAACGCACCAAGACCGGCAAGGGCCGCCTCATTGAAGCGTCACTGCTGCGCACCGGCATCTACTCGATTGCCTCAGACATGGCTATTCAGCTGCGCTATGGCCGCGTCGCCTCCACCAAGTCCCGCGAGCAGGCAGTGAACGCGCTCAACAACTTCTTCCAATGCGCGTGCGGCACATGGCTGTGCCTCCTCACGCGCCACTCCGGCGACATATTCGGGCCCATCGCCAAAGCGATCGGCCGTCCGGAACTGGCCAAAGACGAGCGCTATCTCACAGCGAAGTCACGCCGCACCCATGCGGTTGAACTGGTTGAAACGCTGGACGCTGAATTCGCCAAACATGACATTGAGGAATGGGGCCGCCGCCTTGATGCCGAAGATGTGGTGTGGGCGCCAGTCCAGACCATGGCGCAGGTCGCCGACGACAAGCAGGCTGAAGCAGCAGGCGTATTTGTCGACATTCCCGATGGCGCAGGTGGCACGGGTCGCTCGGTTGCAGGCCCGGTACGGCTGCCCAACGATGACGGCACCACAGCGGATCGCGTGCGCGGCCCGGCACCGGGCATCGGCGAACACACTGCTGATATTCTGAAAGAGCTTGGCTATGACGATGCCGCACTTGAGGACCTCAAGGCAGCAGGCGCCATCAACTAGCGATTAGGCAAGCGTCCCGCGCAACACATCGGCATATGACGTGCCAAAGGCGCGAGCCGGGATTTTGTAATCGTCATTGTCTGCATTGCGACGCTCATCGGCGGACTTGTCCCCGTTGAGCGACGGCAGTGGATCAAGCGATGCCAGCACATCCATGACGGCGGGCGTGAGAACCAGCGCCGGGCGCGACGTGGGTACTGGCGACGAACCCGGAAGCGGACTGCCCGACAGCTGCATGGTCAATGGGCTTGGGCCGCTGTGCCGGGCGCTCTGAGTGCGGACCACAAGCGGTATGGCCTGATGAGCACCGGCAGCGTTGGGCGCTGCAGAAGCAACCTGCTGCGGCGTATCCTTGAGGGCAGCAATGGCTGCTTTTGCCTTGCCGCCGATGTCTGTCTCGCGCGTCAGCTGGTCATAGACCTGAGATACGGTTTTGGCGCTGCCGTCCTTGTTGTAGAAAATCGACTTGTTGGCTTTGGCTGCTCCCGGAAAGAGCGCTGACGCATTGGCGCGCGGATCGCTTTCCGCCGCATTGATAAGCTTGATGGCCCCACCCGCCCCAAGGAAGTGAGCGGTGTAAAGCTCGCCGGACGTCGCTTCACGGCCAATGCCGTTTTCAAGCGCCTGCTGGCTCTCTTTGGTCAGGGCACCCGCCATGAGCGCGGACACTTCAGGGTCATGCCGCAGGGCAAGAATTGCCTCCCTGGCGTCGCTGTCAGTCACTTTGTGCCGACCACGCGAGGTGGTGTCGATGGCGGCAGCCTGGGCTTCAAGGCCAAACTCTGCGCCATGACGTTTGACCACGCCCAGCCATGTCTGCTCGATGAACTGGAAAAGGCCTGATGCGCTGGATGTCTTGGCTTTAGCCGCAGGATTCAGCGAGCTTTCGCGCACCGCAGTCTGCAGCAGATAGTCAAAATCAGCCCCCGTCGAGGCTGCTGCGGTCTTCACCGCGGCCACCACATTCGTGGTCGATCCGGACGCTTGGATATTGGCAACGGCAGTCATCATCAGGCTCCTTTGTGCCCCTGCCGTTTCAAACCCCATGCCAACTGAAATTCGAGGTTTTCTGTTGGTTTCCCAGGCTTCCTCGTTAGGATGTTGTTAACGAGGCCACAGAGCCCGACACCAAGACAATATGCTGGGGAGGCATGCCGCATGACCGGAAACGGCCGCGACGACGAAATTCAACACATTGCAGATGACATGGTTGAAGCCGGGACACAGACCCCCGCCATCCATGACGACGTGGCACCGTCAGCAGACGAGCCGCCCTACCCCAGCCGGATGTATGCCTGGTACGTGGTGGGCGTGCTGGTTCTGGCGTACACGTTCTCGTTTATTGACCGCCAGATACTCAGCCTGCTGGTCGTCCCCATCCGTCGCGATCTGGAAATCTCCGACACTGAGATGAGCCTGCTCATCGGGTTCGCCTTCGCGCTGTTCTACACCATCTGCGGGCTGCCAATTGGCCGCGCTGTCGACGTTCAACACCGTGTCCGGATCATCGCCATAGGCATTGCGTTCTGGAGCATCATGACCGCGCTTTGCGGCGTCGCCAAAACCTACTGGCAGTTGTTCCTGTTCCGCATGGGTGTCGGCGTGGGTGAAGCAGCGCTGTCTCCCGCCGCCTACTCGATCCTCGCCGACTACTTCCCGCCTGATAAGCGTGGCGCAGCGCTTGGTGTGTACGGCATGGGTGTTTACATCGGCGCCGGTCTTGCGCTGGTCATTGGCGGCATCGTTGTCTCAGCCGTATCAGGCGTCGAGCACACGGTTCTGCCCATCGTCGGTGAAGTGTATGCGTGGCAGGTCGTGTTCTTCGTCGTTGGCCTGCCCGGTATTCTGGTCGCGCTCTGGGCCCTGACCCTGAAGGAGCCGGTCCGGCGCGGCCATGTGCGCAAGAGCGTTGATGCGGATGGCAACGAGAAAGTTGAATCTGTCCCAGTGAAAGATGTTGTCGCCTATATGAGCGACAACGCCCGCACCCTCTTTTCGCACCATGTGGGTTACGCACTGTGCGCCATGATGGCCTATGGCGTTTCTGCATGGATCCCGACCTTCTTCATCCGAACCCACGGGTGGAGCGCTGGTGAAGCCGGCATCTACTACGGCCTGGTTGTTGTCATCTTCGGCACAGCCGGCGTGGTGACCGGCGGCTGGATGGCCGACAAGCTGACAGCCATTGGCTACAAGGACGGCAAGCTGCGGGTGCTGCTTTACGGCGCTGCCGCTGCCATTCCCTTCACGCTGCTCTATCCATTTGTGGAAAGCGCAACGCTGGCAATGGTGCTGATTGCACCTTCCACCTTCTTCGCCACCTTCTGCACCGGTGCGGGTCCATCTGGTGTGCAGGAAATCATGCCGAACCAGATGCGCGGTCAGGCATCCGCCTTTATGATATTTGTCGTGACCATCATCGGACTTGGCCTTGGGCCAACCGCAATTGCGCTGGTGACTGACTTCTGGTTCGCGGATGACACGATGCTGAATGTGTCGCTGGCCATCGTTGCCACGGCAATCCTTGTGATCGCTGTCGTGGTGATCTGGTGGGGCCTCGACTCTTACAAGGCCAGCCGCGACTACCTGGAAGACTGGCAGCGCCAGCACGAAGGCGCAGCTTAAGCCTCACCTACGCTGAAAAGGCCTGACGTCGATACTCACTCGGCGTCAGGCCCAGCCGGGCCTTGAATGCGCGGTTGAACGGCCCAATGGATCCGAAGCCCACATCAAGCGCGATGGTGAGAATGGGCAGACGACGCATCTCACTGTTCCGCAGCCGCTCAGCAGCATCTTCAATGCGATAGCCGTTGAGAAAATCTGAAAAGTTGCGATAGCCAAGCGTGCGATTGATGATTTGCCGCGCACGATATTCAGGCAGCCCGGCCTGCTCCGCCAGCGCACCGACGGTCAAACCTTCCTGCAAATAGAGCTTGTCGGTCTGGAGCAATGAAAGAATACGCGCCGCATCTGGGTCCGTATCGGGCGCAGCATCTGCAAC
>JBCBUN010000206.1:0-4477 GCA_039818145.1 Pseudomonadota bacterium | reverse complement strand
ACGCGACCCGGCTTCACCCGAGCAACCCAATATTCCGGCGTACCCTTACCTTTACCCATCCGAACTTCGGTCGGCTTCTTTGAAACCGGCACATCCGGGAAGATGCGGATCCACACACGACCAGCACGCTTCATGTGACGTGTGATGGCACGACGCGCCGCTTCAATCTGACGTGCGGTAACACGCATTGGTTCCTGGGCCTTCAGCCCATGGGAGCCGAAATTCAAAGCCGTCCCGCCCTTGGCAACGCCATGGATGCGGCCCTTGTGGGCCTTGCGGAATTTTGTGCGCTTTGGCTGCAGCATCTCTCTAAGTCCTCAAACTCTCAAACAACGTCGCAATTAATCGCGACGGGGCCGACGATCGCCGCCACCAGGACGTCCACCTTCCTGAGCAGACAGGGCACGCTTCTCATGTGCCATCGGGTCATGCTCAAGGATTTCGCCCTTGAAAATCCAAACCTTGATGCCGGAAGCACCATAGGCGGTGAATGCCGTAGACGTGGCGTAGTCAATGTCAGCACGCAGGGTGTGAAGGGGCACGCGACCTTCGCGGTACCATTCGACACGAGCAATTTCAGCACCGCCCAGACGACCACCACAGGTGATACGAATGCCTTCTGCGCCCATACGCATGGCAGACTGAACAGCCCGCTTCATGGCACGGCGGAAAGCCACGCGGCGTTCCAGCTGCTGGGCAATGGAATCTGCTACCAGCTGCGCGTCAATTTCCGGCTTCCGCACTTCAACAATGTTGAGGTGAACTTCGCTGGACGTCATTGCCTGGATCTTGCGACGCAGGGTTTCAATGTCCGCACCCTTCTTGCCGATGACAACACCCGGACGAGCCGTGTGGATCGTCACCCGGCACTTCTTGTGCGGACGCTCAATGATCACCTTGGAGATGCCAGCCTGCTTCAATTCCTTCATCAGGAACTCACGGATGCGCACATCCTCATGAAGCAGCTCGCCGTACTCTCCGCGGTTCGCGTACCAGCGGGAATCCCAGGTGCGGTTGACGCCAAGGCGGAGCCCGATTGGATTGACCTTATGTCCCATTACGCAGCTTCCCCTGAAGTCTCGGCACTCTTCTCGCGCACAACGATCGTGATCTGGCTGAATGGCTTTTCAATCCGGCCTACCCGACCACGTGCCCGTGGCTTCCAGCGCTTCATGACAAGGTTCTTGCCAACATAGGCCTCATGGACGACGAGTTCGTCGACATCCAGGTCATGGTTGTTTTCAGCATTGGCGATGGCGCTTTCCAGAACCGCCTTCACCGACTTTGAAATCCGCTTTGGTGAGAAGGTCAGATCAGCAATTGCACGATCAACCTTCAGACCACGGATGGACTGAGCAACCAGGTTCAGCTTGCGCGGGCTCGTACGCAGCATGCGGCCAACCGCACGCGCCTCGTTTTCCGCCAGCTTCCGGGGTTTGGATGGCTTACCCATCGTTACTTCCTCTTCGCCTTCTTGTCAGCCGTATGACCGTAGTACGTCCGGGTCGGAGCGAACTCGCCAAACTTGTGGCCAACCATGTCTTCAGAAATCTGCACCGGCACATGCTTGTTGCCGTTGTAGACACCGAAATTGAGACCAACGAACTGCGGCAGGATCGTAGAGCGACGTGACCAGATCTTGATGATCTCGTTACGGCCCGACTCGCGCACTGCGTCGGCCTTCTTCAACAGATAGCCGTCAACAAACGGCCCTTTCCATACGGAGCGTGTCATTTACTTAGGCCCTACCGCTTCTTCTTGCGCTGGTGACGGCTGCGCACGATGTATTTGTCTGTGGACTTGTTAGAGCGTGTCCGGCGACCCTTCGTGGGCTTGCCCCACGGTGTCACTGGATGACGACCACCTGACGTACGACCTTCACCACCACCGTGGGGGTGATCGACCGGGTTCATGGCAACACCACGAACCGTCGGACGACGGCCAAGCCAGCGAGAACGACCCGCCTTACCAAGCTTGATGTTTGACTGGTCCGGGTTTGACACCGCACCCACTGTCGCCATGCATTCGCCGCGAACAAGACGCTGCTCGCCAGAACCAAGACGCAGAATGGCATAGCCCTGATCACGACCCACCAGCTGCACATAGGTGCCGGCTGAACGTGCAATCTGACCGCCCTTGCCTTCTTTCATCTCCACATTGTGGACGATGGTGCCAATCGGCATCGCAGAAAGCGGCATGGCATTACCAGGCTTCACGTCAACGCGGGCGCCGGCAATAACAGTATCGCCTTCAGCCAGACGCTGCGGTGCAAGGATGTAAGACAGCTCACCATCTTCATACTTGATCAGCGCAATAAAGGCTGTCCTATTGGGGTCATATTCAAGACGCTCAACCTTCGCAGGTACATCGAACTTGCGACGCTTGAAGTCGATCATCCGATAGGTGCGCTTGTGACCACCACCGGTCCGGTAGGACGTGGTGCGGCCCTTGTTGTTGCGGCCACCGGACTTCGTAAGGCCCTGGGTCAATGTCTTGACCGGCTTGCCTTTCCAAAGACCAGAGCGATCGACGGTCACCAGCTGACGCTGGCTCGGCGTGATCGGATTGTATTTCTTAAGTGCCATTGTTCCTGCGTCGTCCCTTAAAGGCCTGTAGTCACATCAATGGAGTGACCATCGGCAAGCGTGACGATTGCCTTCTTGATATCCGAACGTTTGCCAAGCGTGCCGCGAAAACGCTTCTGCTTGCCTTTGACCCGCAACGTGTTGACGGCTTTCACCTCAACTTTGAAGAGAGCTTCAACAGCTTCCTTCACCTGCGGCTTCGTAGCTTCAAGCGGAACACGGAAGACCACCTGATTGTTCTCACCAGCAATGGTGGACTTTTCGGTGATCACCGGCGCCTGAAGGACGGTGTAGAGATCTTCGGCCTTCATGCGAACCGTGCCTCCAGTGCTTCGAGGGCTGACTTTGTCAGCACCAATGTGTCACGGCGCAGAACGTCATAAACGTTGATGCCCTGAACAGGCAGCACGTCCGTGTGCGGAATATTCCGTGCAGCCAGCGCGAAGTTGTCATCAAGTTCCGCACCATCAACGATGAGCGTGCTCGTGATACCCAGCTTGGCAAAAGCGTCCTTGACGACCTTGGTCTTTGGCTCAGGAAGCTTGGCTTCATCAAGAACAATGATCGAACCAGCCTGCGCCTTGGTCGAAAGGGCATGACGAAGAGCAAGCGCGCGAACCTTCTTGGTCAGGCCGTGTGCATGATCACGCACTACCGGACCAAAAGCCTTGCCGCCACCACGGAACTGAGGAACCTTCTTGTTACCGTGACGGGCGCCACCGGTGCCCTTCTGCTTGTACATCTTCTTGGTCGTACCGGCGATTTCGGAACGGCCCTTTGTCTTGTGCGTACCAGCGCGGCGCTTGGCCAGCTGATAAGTCACCATGCGGTGGAGAATGTCGGTACGCGGCTTGAGCGCGAACACGTCATCCGGCAGATCAACGCTGCCCGCCTTCTTGGCGTCGAGTGTCTGGACGTCCAGCTTCATGACTATGCGTCGTCCTTGTTCTCAGCTTCTTCCGCCACAGCTTCTTCAGCCGGGGTTTCAGCAGCGGTTTCTTCAGCAGGCTTCTCGTCGGAAGCGCCAGCCGTGCGGAACGCACCAGGCATCGGCACACCTTCCGGAAGCGGCTTCTTGACAGCGTCAGACAGCTGCACCCAGCCGCCCTTGGAGCCGGGAATAGCACCCTTCACCAGGATGAGGCCGCGCTCTACGTCCGTAGAAACGATCTCAAGGTTCTGGGTGGTCACGCGGGTCTGGCCCATGTGACCGGCCATCTTCTTGCCCTTGAACACCTTACCCGGGTCCTGACACTGACCGGTCGAACCGTGGGAACGGTGAGAAATGGACACACCGTGTGTTGCGCGAAGACCGCCGAAGTTATGGCGCTTCATTGCACCAGCAAACCCCTTACCAATCGAGATGCCGGAGGCATCCACGTACTGGCCAGCAACGAAGTGGTCGGCCTGAAGTTCAGCGCCCACGTCGATGAGGTTGTCCGGTGTCACACGGAACTCGACCAGACGACGACGGGGCTCCACCGACGTCTTGGCAAAGTGACCGCGCGCAGCACGGGTGAGATTTTTGACCTTGATGGAGCCAGCACCGAGCTGAAGGGCTGTGTAGCCGTTCTTCTCTTCCGTGCGGTGTCCAACAACCTGGCAACCATCGAGCTTCAGTACGGTGACGGGAATGTGCTTCCCCTCGTCCGTAAAGACCCGCGTCATGCCAACTTTTTGTGCGATCACGCCAGCGCGCATTTTTCGCACTCCTTGCTACTAATAAAACCTAGAGCTTAATTTCGACGTCAACGCCCGCGGCGAGGTCGAGCTTCATAAGCGCGTCCACGGTCTGCGGTGTCGGGTCGACAATGTCGAGAAGACGCTTGTGCGTACGGATCTCGAATTGTTCACGGCTCTTCTTATCGATGTGCGGACCACGAAGCACAGTG
>JBCBUN010000205.1:0-4481 GCA_039818145.1 Pseudomonadota bacterium | reverse complement strand
GTCACAGGCACATCGATCCGGCAGATCGTGTCATCCACCGTCGCCATTTTTCCGCGGATGAGATCATCCAGGAAGTGACGAAGCAGATCATGGCCCCGTTCGCTCAGCGCGGGGTAAGTACACGCGAAAGATGCGGTCTCCTCATCAACGCGCACGATTTCAACTTCCTCGGAGAAGGAAATGTTGAATCCCTGGAACGGCAGTTCGAGGCCAACCTGAACCAGGTCACCCACCTGAGGCAGGTCACCAACGAAACTATCCATCCGGAAACCGCCAATACCCCAGTCAGCAGCCTGCTGCGCGCTGTGCCCTTCAAGGCAAACCACAAGCGGGGCTGTGACGCGGTGATGGCGTCTCTGGCAGGGTTTTTCTCGAATGATTTGCATGTAGCCATTCCTTTTCCACCCGGGAATGAGCAATGGCCATGCCAGCGCTGGGAAACACCTGCGGCAGAGAAAATGGCTGAAAACAGGGGGTTTGAGCTGTGCCTCTCAGGCTCGCAGACATGCTGGTCGTTGCAATTTGCAAATCGCCACAGCGCTTGTTGCAGGTCGCGATGGTTTTGCAGGCCAAGACCATGCCGCTGCATCGCGTTGGCCCGACGGCATTAAGTTTTTGTTGGCCATACAAACCGCAGAGCCATGCGGGTTCTCAACGATCGGGACGCCACGATGGATCATTCGTATGCGGATGGCACATCGCTTGTAATTCACCTCCCTGGACAAGTCTGTCAATCACAAGGGAGTACTCCAATGGCGAGTCTACCAGCAACGCATCCCCTCATAGGGACGCGTGAAGACGACAACCTGCAAGGGACCCGACACTCGGACGTGATGTCCGGTGCCCGCGGCGATGACGTTATGACCGGATATACCGGCCATGATGAAATCTGGGGCGGGCAGGGCAACGATCTGATCTATGGCGAAAGTGGCAATGACTTTCTCTACGGATCAGGCGGCCCGAACCTGGTTCAGGTTTCAACAATATCGATCGTGGATGACTATCCCGTCTCCGTGATCTTTGAAGGCGAAACAGCCGGCTATCGAAACAGCTTCGGCTATTACAAGATCAACAATGACACCGGCGAGATCTATGACGTCGCCATGATCTGGGAAAACGCGTCCCTTCAGGGAAGCGGTGGCAACCTGATAGCTGGCGAAAGCCGCGAATACCTTGATGTGAGCGAAGGCGAAAGCCTTGGCTTCTTCATCGTGTCCAACGGCTACAGCTACAACAATTTTGCTGCCATGGAAGGCGGGTCGCTGGCATTCGTGGATGCGGATGGAAGCAACGCCACCCTGAGCAGCATCAACCCTCGCCTCGTTCACACCGCTGACGATGGCACGCAGACAGAAGTGCGCCATCACCAGTATCACACGGCCGCGTTTGACGACACGGTAGGTCTCAACCCCGATGGGTTGCTGCACACCACAGGCGTTCTCAAGACCGATGCCGGCACACTGACCCTCGGCTTTGAAGATCTGTTCAATGGCGGTGACCGAGACTTTGATGACTCGGTATTTACCGTGGACATCGGCACCACCAATGCGCAGGTGCTCAATGCCCACTATCGCAGCCAGCAGGGCCTGCCCGACAATAGCTATGATGGGGACGGCAACACGCCTGGCATTGTTGATGTTCAGGACAATGACATCCTGTGGGGTGGCACCGGTAATGACGAGCTTTGGGGCCACAAAGGCAATGATCAGCTGCACGGTGAAAACGGCACCGACGAATTGCACGGCGGCAGCGGCGACGATTTGTTGACCGGCGGCAGTCATGACGATGTGCTCTATGGCAACCTTGGGACCGATACCCTTCGTGGGGACAACGGTAACGACAAGCTCTATGGCAACTCCGGTGACGACAACCTTGACGGCGGTGGCGACGATGACCGTCTTGAAGGTGGCTCCGGCAACGACACGCTCGAAGGGGGCATCGGCAACGATGAACTGTTCGGCGGATCGGGCAATGACGTGCTGTCGGGCGGCAATGGTGACGACAGCCTGGTCGGCAACAGCGGCGATGATCAGCTTACCGGCGGGGCCGGCAGCGATGATCTGCTGGGTAGCAGTGGCAATGACACGCTTGACGGCGGGTCAGGTCATGACACCCTCACCGGCGGCTCCGGCAATGACATATTGCGCGGTGGGTCGGGCAACGACCAGCTCAACGGCAATAGCGGCAACGATGTGCTCAATGGTGGTAGCGGCAACGATATCATCAATGGTGGCTCTGGTATCGACACCGTCGATTACAGCGGCTGGGATACCCGGGTGATCGTCAAGCTGAAGGAAAACGCCACCAAAGGTGACGGCACTGACACGCTGATCAACATCGAAAACGTGATCGGTACCGACCACAACGACAAGATCATCGGCGATTCCAAGTCCAACGAAATCAACGCCGGCGACGGCAATGATTACGCGGCAGGACACGCGGGTGACGACATCGTCTACGGCAATGCTGGCAACGACTATCTGCTGGGTGCAAGCGGCGCCGACATGGTGTTTGGTGGAACCGGTGATGACCTCCTGCGAGGTGGCAGTGGCTCCGACCAGCTGACGGGCGGTGCAGGCAATGACGAACTGTGGGGCGGAGGGCTCAATCGGGCTGACGGCAAGCAGGACACCTTCTTTTTTGATATCGGCAGTGGTTCAGACACCATCGCCGACTTTGAAGTGGGTATCGACGTCATCGCCTTTGCCAATGAGCTGATTGGCGACACTCTGAAGTTTCTCAACTCGCTCTCCGACAGTGAGATGGGTGCCATCATGGACCTGACAGTCTTCAACGGTCAGGAAGGGGACCAGGTTGTGTTCACTGATCTGACAACCAGCGATTTCCAGAATATGACACTGGCAAACGCTGCGGGGGATGAGTGGGCCTTTCTGGCCTAACCTGCCCGACGCAGAAACAAGCCGGGGCGGTGTATCACCGCCCCGGCTTTTTGCTGTTCAGCTGTGTTTCTTTCAAGTCTTCAGATAAATCCGTGCAGCGACGCCAGGCCAATGATGGCTGCGTGATTGAGCAAGCCCACCTCTCCCTGCCGGAAGCGATCCACAAGATCTGCGCCCGGTATCAGGTCAACATGCATGGCTTCAAGGTCGCCGGAGTCAGCGGCCTGCAGGCGCGACACACCCCGCACCAAAAAGAAATGCCCGGTACAGATCCGCAGGTTCCCATTGACCACGAACGAGCCTACGTCGGTCCACACACCGCCGCCATAGCCTGTTTCTTCCAGCAGCTCGCGGCGTGCGGCAGTCACGGGCGTCTCTTCATCGTCAATCATGCCACCAGGCAGGGTGAGCGAAGACCGCCGCAGACCATGTTTGTACTGGCGTACGCACACGACGTCGCCTGACGCTGTCAGCGCCAGAACAACAACAAAGTCAGGAATGTGGAGTTGGTAGTAGTCACTCACCTGTTTCCCGCCAGGCAGTTCAACCACCTGGCGGGACAGGCGAAGCCAGGGTGACGCATCAACGACAGGGGACTCGCCGAGGACACGCCACGCCTCACTCGCTTTCGAAGGCCGCGTCATTACTCGGCAGCAGCGACGCTGGCGGTATTGCCATTGGCAGGTGCGCGTCCATACACATCATCAAGGCGCACAATATCGTCCTCGCCCAGATAGTCGCCGATCTGCACTTCGATCAGATGGACAGTTTCACTGCGGTGGTTTTCCAGCCGGTGCACTTCGCCCAATTCAATGAACACGTGCTCTCCGGCGCCCATGTCACGGGTCGTGTCGCCAACGGTCACTGTCGCTGTCCCGCCAACCACAACCCAGTGTTCTGCGCGTCTGTGGTGAAGCTGAAGAGAGAGCTGACCGCCCGGCGCCACTTCAATGTGTTTGACCTGGTGCACCGGGCCGTCATGGATCGAGCGGTAAGCGCCCCATGGACGCACCACCCGCGACTTGGGGTTTGCGCCAAGCTTCGCGGCCGCAATAACCTCCTTGGCAACATGACCAACTTGCTGCGCATGGTCCTGATTGGCCACCAGCAAGGCGTCGGGCGTATCGATGATCACCACATTCTCAAGCCCAATGGCGGCAACAGGACGGTCCGTGTCGCTGCTCACATGCACATTGCTGCAATCCTTGAGATGTCCATCAGTCTGCGATGCAAAGTCCGGGTGGGTGGCAATGGCGGCCCAGTTGCCGACGTCACTCCAGTCGTAGGACACACGGATCATGCCGGCGCGCTGCGTGCGCTCCATGACTTCCCGGTCAAACGGTTCAGCCGGTGCATCACCAAAGACGTCGCCGAGCTGCAAACCGAAAGGCGTAAGCGAGACCATGGATAAGGCCTCGCGGGCACAGGCCAGTGTGGCGGGCGCATATTCTTCCAGTTCTGCAATCAGCGTGTCAGCTGTCGCAACAAAGACACCGCAGTTCCAGTGCATCTTGCTGGACTGAACAAACATCTTGGCCCGCGGCAGTGATGGCTTCTCGTGAAACTGGCAGATGGAAAAGG
>JBCBUN010000204.1:0-4547 GCA_039818145.1 Pseudomonadota bacterium | reverse complement strand
AGGTCATGAAGATCATCGATGCCGGTGACGACCTTCCCTACAACCGGGGTGTTCTTAAAGCCTGGGACCCGGTGCAGCAGAAGGAAGTCTGGACCGTCATTCATGATGATCACTGGAACGGTGGTGTGCTGACGACCGGCGGCAATCTTGTTTTCCAGGGTACGGGCGACGGCAAGTTCAGTGCCTATCGTGCGGATACTGGCGAACAGCTGCTGGAGATCGAAACCAAGACCGGCATCATGGCGCCGCCCATCACGTACTCTGTTGATGGCGAGCAATATGTGTCCGTGCTTCTTGGGTGGGGTGGTGCTGCCATCACAGCAGGCGACGCGCGTACGGCTGCCGCTGCCAAGTATGGCAATGAAGGCAGGTTGCTGGTCTTCAAGGTTGGTGGCACGGCGGAGTATCCGGAAGTTGTCGAGAAGAACCTCGACATTCCAGAACCTCCCACCGACGTACAGCTGACGGCAGCTGAGATCCGCAAGGGTGGTCAGATGTTCATGGGGACCTGTGCCCTGTGTCACGGTGCCCTGGCAATCTCACCGGGTGTTATCCCCGACCTGCGGCGCATGTCTCCTGTCATCCACGAGAACTTCAAATCCATCGTTGCGGACGGCATGCTGGCGCATCAGGGCATGGCCAAGTTCTCTGATCTTCATTCCGATGAAGATCTGGATCTGATCTATGGATACATCGTCTCGCGCGCCCGCGAAGACCGCAAAGCGGCTCTCGCGGACGGTTCGCAGGATGGCTAGAAACTCATCCGTCTACGGATGACAGGAAGCGGGCGCTGGAAATATCCAGCGCCCGTTTTCGTTTTCAGGGTGCCAGCTTATGAGAGTGCTTTTTCGACGGCGCGGGCCAGCCTCAGCAAACGCACGTCTCGCCCCTTCGGCGCCATCAGCATCAAACCAACAGGCAGTCCTGCGGTGCTTGTGCCTGCGGGCAGTGTGATGGCGCACATGTCCAGCTGATTGCCCAACGTCGTGTTGCGCAATGCCAGCCTGTTGGCGCGGTCATAGGCCGGGCCGCCATCCTCAAGGTGGGCGATCGGCGGTGGATCGATGGTAATAGTGGGCATGGCAATGGCGTCAATCGCTGCCAGTTGATCGACAAGTGTTGCGCGAAGCCGGTCACGCTCTCTCATCAGTTTCCACACATCAGCCGCATTCGGTTTGGCGCCGCCTTCAAACCGGGTGCGCACTGGCGGGTACATGAGATCACCATGTTCGCGGATGGTCTCTCCCCACGCGGCCCACGCTTCTACCGCGGCAAGTGAGATACCGCTGTCCCATGTTAGCGCGTTCATTTGCGTCAGAGGCTCAATGGCCTCATGCCGGATCGTGGCCCCCGCGCGTGAGAGCACACCAAGGGCGGCTTCTATTGTCTGTGTGACGCCCGGGTCAGCGTCGTCGAACACAACATCTTTGGGAACCAGAAGCGTACGTCCACTGAGGGTCTCGTCTTCCAGGGAGACAGGTGTACTGCCGCAGAGAAGTGAGTGGAGGCAGGCCGCATCCGCTACATCCCGCGTCAAGGGCCCGATGGTGTCCAGTGTCGGGCACAGGGGCACCACGCCGTCAGACGGAATACTACCGTGGCTTGGTTTGAACCCGACAACACCGCTCCATGCGGCCGGTATGCGCACAGACCCTCCAGTGTCGGTTCCAATCGAGGCTGCACACAGATCGCGCGCCAGACTGACGCCGGCACCGGAGGACGACCCGCCGGGCACGCGCTCAACGTCGATGTCATGGGCATTGGGCGGTGTGCCCATCACCGGGTTGATGCCCAGCCCGGAGAAGGCAAGCTCGGTCATAGCAGTCTTGCCAAGACACACCGTGCCCGCGGCCGTGAGGCGAGCAAGCGCGGTGGCGTCCTGTCGGGGTGTGCGTCCGGCCAGCATCTTCGATCCGGCAGGGGTCTCGTCGCCGGCACTGTCATAGAGGTCCTTCCACGACAGAGGGACGCCATCTACTGGCGAGCGGCGCAGGCCTGCCCTGGCGCGTTCGTGGGATGCTGCGGCTTCGCTGCGTGCGCGCTCCAGGGTGCGCCGGTAGAAGATGCGGGCGTCCGGGTCTGCCTCTGCAATTCGGGCTGCATAGTCTTCCACCAGATCGCGGGGGTCGGTTGTGCCGGCGGCAATGGTGCGGCCCAGGGCAAGAGCGGAGTGAGGTGTTTCGCTGGTCATGGCGCAAATCTAGCTCAATCCCCATGGGATGCGGGACATTTCGACACGTTTTCGCTTCTGTATGGCTCCGGGGCTTGCTGAACGAAGGCCGGTCAGCCACCTTTCTGCCATGAGCGAGAACGAGACCTCACGAGAAACAGACATCGTCATTGCCGGTGGTGGCCTTGTCGGCCTGACGGCTGCCCTGGCGCTGGCCAGCGGAGCGGCAGGTGCGCCGTGCCGCGTGGTGGTGGTGGATGCGCTGGATCCCCAGTCCGTGGTGGATGCGGCCTATGATGGGCGCAATTCATCCATTGCCTATTCGTCGTGGCGGCTGTTTGAGGCGCTGGGCGTTGCAGACCGTCTGCAGGACCGCGAGCAGCCGATCAACGATATTCTGGTGACAGACGGCAAGGTGCGTGAAGGCGCGTCGCCGATGTTCCTGCATTTCGCCGCCGCTGAAATTGCTGACGAGACCGGCGATGCGCCGCTTGGACACTTTGTTGAGAACCGGCATCTGCGTGAAGCACTGCTTGAGGCGGTGGCTGAGTGTGACGGCATTGAGCTGATTGCACCGGCGAAAGTGTCGGACGTGGCCTATGAGCCCGGCTGTGCATTGATGACGCTGGATGATGGCCGCACCATCAAGGCTGATCTGTGTATTGCCGCAGATGGCCGCGGCAGCCCGGTCCGGGAAAAGGCTGGTATCAAGACCATCGGCTGGGGCTACGAGCAGGCAGGCATCGTCACCACCATGGTGCACGACAAACCCCACGAAGGTGTGGCGCAGGAGTACTTTTTGCCCGGCGGCCCCTTCGCGGTTCTGCCGATGACGGGCAATCGCTCGTCGCTTGTTTGGACAGAGACCAAAACCGTTGCCGCTGACCTGATGGCGCTGGACGATGAGGCCTTTGCTGCTGAAGCGCGCGACAGGTTCGGCACATATCTGGGCGACTGTCGGCCAGAGGGGCCGCGCTGGTCCTATCCGCTCTCTTTGCAGCTGGCGCGTGACTATGTGAAGCCGCGCCTCGCCCTGGTCGGGGACGCGGCCCATGGCATCCACCCACTGGCTGGTCAGGGATACAATCTGGGTGTCCGCGATGTGGCGGCCCTGGTCGATGTGCTGGTTGAGTCCCGCAAGGTCGGTCTCGACATCGGTGCCCTCACAGTACTTGACCGCTATCAGCGTTGGCGGCGTTTCGACAGCACGGCCCTGGCTGTGATGACAGATGGGTTGAACCGCCTGTTCTCAAACGACATCGGGCCGTTGCGCGTTGTGCGTGATCTTGGTCTTGGACTGGTCAACCAGTTTGGTCCGGCGCGCCGCCTGTTCATGCGGCAGGCAGCCGGTGCAGTGGGCGACCTGCCGACATTGATGCGCGGCTAGGTTCCAATCAGGTAAGCGCAGAACACGACACCGATCACAAGGTCGATGATGGCGCCGCCGCGTGCCGCTTTCAGTGACGATCCAGCGGTAAAGACCTGCATCGCGAAGAACAGTTTTCCGACAATGGAAAACAGCATGATCGGTGTACGGACTGTTTCGTCATAGGCCGCATAGATCAGCAGCAGGCCGGACATGCCGATGACAAGGCCCCAGTTGCGCATGACGGCATTGCCCAGCGGACCGTCGAGGACTGTTCCAAAAAACTGCTGAAAGACAAAACGTGGCGCGACGACGGCCGCCAGCATGCTTGATGTGATGATGCCGGACACAAGCAGTATCCAGAAGATGTTGTCCGCGATGAAAGCCATGGTATGTTCGCCCCCCTTGCTCGACATCGCATATGGGTATGCCCGCAAGCATGCGCAACTATGCCATGTGCATGGACTACCCCATCCATCCCATCTGGCGTCCGCCAATGACGTGAATGTGGGTGTGGTAGACCGTCTGCCCGCCATGGGGGTTGGTATTTATGACCAGCCGGAACCCGCTTTCATCCACCCCGTGTTCACGGGCCATGCGGACTGCCAAGTCGAGCATTTCAGCTCTGGTCTCGGGTGGCACCTCAAGAATTGACGTGTAGCGCTGCTTCGGGATCACCAGAAGGTGGACCGGCCCCTGCGGGTTGATGTCGTTTACAACAAAGGCATTTTCGGTCTGCGCAACCCATCGGTCTTCGCTGATGCCCTGGAAGGGACTGTCTTCCGCAAGGCTCTCGGCCTTGAGGGTGGGCAGGTGCCACTCGGCCACCTTCCAGAAGACCATGCTGACAGGGTCAAGCGTGCCGATGATGAAGGCCGCAAGGGCAATGAGTTGAATTTTGAAACGAGCCAGCATGGTGTCCCCCGGTGTTGGTAGGACACGAGTGTCGAGCGCGGTTAGTCGCGGCTCAAGCCCTTTTCCTCAAGGGCACTGATATAGGCGCTCATTTTG
>JBCBUN010000203.1:0-4565 GCA_039818145.1 Pseudomonadota bacterium | reverse complement strand
ACAAACGAAGAAGCGAGCGGAAACAGCGGCTAAGCTGACGCGCGGTGCGCATTCGTGTTCTTGAGAAATACTCGGGCTGCGCTAGTCTTCCCCCCCAATGACCATATGCGTTGGGAGGACGTGTTCATGAGTCTGAGATCAATCTCATCAGATGATCGCCGATTTACCGATAAGGATATCGCGAATTGGAATCGCGATGGAGCGGTCCTGATCGAGAACTTCTTTACACCTGAAGAACTTGCGCCGGTCTTGAAGGACTTTGAGGCCCTTTATGGTGACAAGGCCCCGGGTGCTCAAAGTGCAGCCCAGGATAACAAGAAGAGTGGTTCAATCGGGCAGTTTGAGGTGGAGCAGTTCGCCCACTTCGACGATATGCCATTCAACTGCTCGCCCGCATTGAACCTGCTGGGCATGCATCCTGCCCTCGCTGAACTTGCCCGCGCGGCGCTGCAGGCCGAGGACGTGCATCTCTATCAAAGCCACAGCTGGGCCAAATTTACCGGTGGCGCTGACTATGATCAGACGTTTCACTGCGACTTCAAGAACCACACATTGATTGCGCCATCTGATGACGTGCGGGAGCGGACGATCAACATCATGATCTACGCGACAGATGTCACAGATGAACACGGCGCTATCCACTATGTGACCCAGCCAGATGGCGACACAGTCATGAATGGTCGCCGCCCGCAGTTCCCGGGTGATGCCGAGCAGGCAAAGTTGAAGCCGTTGGAAAAGTCAGGGGCAGCACCGGCGGGGTCGATCTTCGCCTACGGAATTGATGTGTTTCATCGTGGCACCAACCTGACACTCCCGGGTGCACGGAGGTTCACACTTACAGCCAGCTTCAAGCGAGCCGGCAATGAGCTGATCGGCTGGTCAGCCTGGCCCTTCCACTTCATGAAACCGTGGGAGACCATTTTTTCCCATGCAACGCCGGAACAACTCGCGTTGATTGGTATACCGCTTCCCGGTCATGCCTACTGGACGCCACGGACGCTTGAGCGCACCAAGGAGCGGTATCCAGGCTGGAATGCAGAGCCGTATGCCGGCGCACTGAAAGCGGCCGAATAAGGAGCACTCAACGAATAGAACGTGTACGGTGCATTTGCCAATTGGTAACCGGAGAAGTGCAATAAATTCTGTATGTTACAGAAAAAGCCGGAAACGCTGGGGTATTCCTCCGGCCCCGTAGATGCACCGTCCCATGCAAGCAATCAGGCATTGCTTGAGTATTGGGAAAACGGGCGATCTCCAGGGGTCCCGCTCATGCGTGCAGACTTCGATCCATTGCACTTACCTAAGCTTTTGCCCGGCATATTTCTACCCGAACCTGCAGTCGCGGATTATCGTTTCAGGCTGGTTGGCAGCCATGTGGAAGACCGCATGCAACGCAGACTGACCGGTAAGACCCTGTCGGAGGTGTTTGGCCGTGAACTTGGCCGCGAAACCGCAGATATCTATCGCAAAGTGGCAGAAGGCTGTGCACCGCTCACTCTTCGAGGACACTACGTAGGGGACAATCTGGAGCACATCGATTTTGAGGTGCTGCATCTTGCGATTCAGTTCGAAGATGGCCAGCGTGGCGTCCTCGGCGGCCAGTTCGCCTTCGACTAAAGTGCCGTACACGCCTGTGCAGATGTGTCACGGCTGCAGTGCAAGCGGTGAAATCCACGTCCCGGGTTCTATATGGTAGACTATTGGCAGCCTGAAAATGCCCAGCGATGGAATCGGCGACACGCCCATGGTCACAGTTTTGAATACAGTTTCTGGTCAGCGTCCGCGGCACCCTGAAAAGGAAAATCGGCCTGACACACCTATTCTGCGAAAGCCCGAATGGATACGCGTCAAGGCACCAATCTCCAAGGGCTACGCGGCCACGCGAAAAATCGTAAAAGAGCACAGCCTCACAACCGTGTGTGAAGAAGCTGCCTGTCCCAACATTGGTGAATGCTGGGATCAAAGGCATGCGACCATGATGATCATGGGCGACACGTGTACGCGGGCCTGCGCCTTTTGCAACGTAAAGACAGGGTTGCCGGGCGCACTCGATGAAGATGAGCCAAAGAATGTCGGCTCGGCTGTCGCCAAACTCGACCTTGCTCATGTGGTGATTACAAGCGTCGATCGAGATGACCTTGCAGACGGGGGAGCGGATCACTTTGCCAAAGTCATTCTTTCCATCCGTCAGCAGGCGCCCAGCACGACGATTGAAATTCTGACGCCTGATTTTCTTCGCAAGGATGGCGCTTTGGAAACCGTGATTGAAGCCAAGCCAGACGTGTTCAATCACAACCTTGAAACCGTGCCTTCGCTCTATCTGAGAGTGCGGCCTGGTGCGCGATACTATCATTCCATGCGTTTGCTGGAACGGGCTAAAGAACTGGACCCGACGGTGTTCACGAAATCCGGCATCATGGTTGGCCTGGGTGAGGACCGCGATGAAGTCCTGCAACTGATGGACGACTTGCGTTCCGCAGGGGTCGACTTCCTGACCATTGGGCAGTACCTGCAGCCGACACGTAAACATCATCCCGTTGCCCGTTTCGTAACTCCGGACGAATTCGCCGCTTATGAGCGCGTTGCCCGCGCGAAGGGGTTTCTGCTGGTGTCCGCAACACCGCTTACCCGGTCCAGCTATCATGCCGACAAGGACTTCGCAGCCCTCAAGGAAGCAAGAGCACGGCAGGTGAGCGCCTGATGCCTGTCCATGACGAGCAGCGCATTGTGCCGTTTTCGCCCGAACAGATGTTTGCGTTGGTCGCAGACGTGGCCCGCTATCCCGAATTCCTGCCGTGGTGCGCGGGCGCGCGCATTCGTACGCGCGAGCGCATAGACGGTGTGGACCGGATGACGGCGGATCTTATCGTCGCCTACAAGGTGTTTCGCGAGCGTTTTACAAGTCGCGTTACGCTGAATGACGACGAGGGTTTGATCGAGGTGGAATATCTCGACGGGCCCTTTACCCACCTGATCAACCGATGGACATTTAGTTCTTATACGGATGATGTGTTGGCAAATGGAACAAAGGTCGGGTTCTTCGTCGATTTCGCTTTCAAAAGCAAGACGCTGCAAAAGATAATTGAAAGCCGGTTCGCGGAGGCGGTGGTAAAAATGGGTGATGCGTTTGAAGCGCGAGCTCATGACATCTATGCACCGGCTACAGTGCAGGAGATGTCTGCGCCTCAGGCGGAGCCGGTAACCGGTGGTTAGTCCTATTCGGCAATGCGCTCCAGAAGCATTGTGAGCGCGACTTCCATAGCCTTCATGCGGACTTCCGTGCGGCCAATATCTCCAAATCGATGACTGTCATGCATGATGCGCCCATCACGTCTGGCGCTGGCAAAGTGTACAAGGCCCACGGGCTTCATGGGTGTGCCGCCACCCGGGCCAGCAACACCGGTAATTGAAACGGATACATCTGCCCGAGAATAAGAAATTGCACCTTCGGCCATTGCCCGAGCAACAGGCTCGCTTACGGCACCGAAGTCGGCAATCATATCGCCAGGAACCCCTAGCAATCCCCGTTTGGCCTCGTTGGAATAAGTGACAAATCCAGCGTCTACTACAGCCGATGACCCGGCAATATCTGTCAGGCATGCGGCAACCAAGCCGCCCGTGCAGGACTCAGCTGTTGCCACCATAAGGTTTTTGGCCTGGGCGTCTGACAAAACGAGTTGGGCCAGCTTGCTGATGGGTCCGGGGAAAATGATCTTTGTCCTCTCAGCTTAGGCGGTGAAGAAAGCGATGCCCGCTATCCAAGCGGCCATGATTGCATAGATCGCGGCCACCAGATCATCAACCATGACACCCATTTCACCTGCCACGCGTTTTTCCAGGCCTTTGATCGGCCATGGTTTCCAGATGTCGAACAATCTGAAAAAGGCAAATCCGAGCAAGTAGAAGATCGGGTTCGGCGGCAGGGCAGCTATCACCAACCACATGGCGGCGACCTCATCTATCACGACTTCGCTGGGGTCAGGATTGCCTGAAGCTGCGATGTATTTTTCTGTCGCCCAAAGTCCGATCAGGAAAGCAGCAATGGCGGCAATAGACAAAACCACTGGGCCGCCAAGAATGGCGAACGGCAGGGCGGCAAAAACCGCCGCGATTGTGCCCCAGGTACCAGGAGCGGGGCGCAGTAGCCCGGACCCACCGAACGTGGCAACCACGACGACAGGGTCGGTGAAGCTAAGGCCCTGCGGCAATGGCGTCAGAAACCGGCTCATAACTCTGCCGCGAGAGGTAATCGCACGGTCGCCACAGATTGTGCGGCTATGCCTTCGCGCCGTCCGGTAAATCCGAGCGCCTCTGTGGTTGTCGCTTTCACGGATACCCTGTCCTCGGCAATTGCGAGAATTTCAGCAACCCGTTTACGCATTGCAGGACGATGTGGTCCAACCTTGGGGCGCTCGCAAATGATGGTGATGTCGGCGCTTGCAATCACGCCGCCCCGATCTGCCACAAGCGACGCAGCATGAGCGAGAAACTTCCAGGACGCAGCCCCCTTCCATTGTGGGTCGCTGGGCGGAAAGTGCTCGCCTATATCGCCGGCTCCAATGGAA
>JBCBUN010000202.1:0-4588 GCA_039818145.1 Pseudomonadota bacterium | reverse complement strand
CGCCCGCAACGCGGACGCGTCGGGGCCCTTTGGCCTGATGAATGCGCGCGTGGTGGCGGAACCCGGCACCAGCCCGTGGATTGCACTTTCAGGATTTGAAACACCGGTTGAGACGTTGCTGATCGGCTATCAGCGTCAGCCCGCGGGCGGTGTGGTGCAGGTGCATGTGGACAGCAAAGTCCATGCGGTGCCGACCTCCGGCGACCAGGGATTTGCATTTGCGGCATTGCCCGTGCCCCGGGGCACACAGATTGTGCGGATTGCCGCCGCCGGTGATGGGCCGATTGCGTTGTTCTCCCTGACCCTTGAAGCGGATGCGGGCGGGGCGGTGCTCACCAATTCCGGCTGGCCGGGGGCGACGGCTGAGTTCATGGCGCGGTGGGATGATGATCTGCTGCGCATGGAACTTGCCCGGCTCGATCCTGATCTCATCATTGTCGGCTACGGCACCAATGAGGGCTTTGACGACAAGCTGGAGCTTGGAGATTACGAATCTGTCTTGCGGGCGCAGCTGGCACGGTTGCAGCGGTATGCGCCCGGTGCGTCGATCCTGCTCACGGGCGGGCCTGACGGGACGCGGCTGCCGCATTACGCGGACACGGATGCCCGCGAGCCCCATGAGTGGCAGTGCGCGCCGCTTAATGAGGCCGAGCGGCAGCAATATGTGGACCTGATTGCCGAAGAGAGCGAGACGCTGTTGCGCTGGCATGACGCGCCGCAGCTGTCAGCCGTGCTCGCCTTGCAAAAACGCGTGGCCCTAGATGTGGGGGTAGCCCACTGGGACTGGCGGGCGGCCATGGGCGGGGCATGCTCCGTCCATCACTGGCGTCTGGCAGAAGACCCCCAACTTGCGCGGCCTGACCATGTGCATCTTACCGGCGAGGGCTACAAGGCATCCGCCAAAGCCTTGTTTGAGGCGCTAAATGGCGCGTTTGTGGCAAGGCAGTGAGATAGGGAGGGTCGACCTGTTCCAGATCGGGACAAGTCGGGCTCTGGGGTAACCAGGGATTAAGATTTGTGGCGCGGTTTGACCCGTTCCATGGGCCATTGTCCCAAATGAGACGCGCTCGGGCATGCTGTTTCCAACACTGGATTTTGCTCTGTTCTTCGTCATCGTGTTCCTTGTTGCATGGGAACTGCGGCGGGACATGGACGCGCGCAAGCTGGTTCTCGTTTTCGCTTCCTACTTCTTCTACGGCTACTGGGACTGGCGCTTTACGCTGCTGCTTGCCGGCTCGTCGCTGCTGAACTATGCGGCCGGCCGCGTCATTGGCGGACTGAATGACGGTGTCACGCGCAAATGGGTGCTGGGTATTGCCATTGCACTCAATCTCGCGGTGCTGGGCTTCTTCAAATATTACGGCTTCTTCCTCGACTCTCTGGCCGACATTCTCACCTCACTGGGCATTGAGCGGGATCTGCCGTTCCTCGAGGTGATCCTGCCAGTCGGCATCTCGTTCTTCACCTTCCAGGGCATCTCCTATCTGGTGGATGTGTATCGCCGTCATGTGGACGCCTCGCGGTCGCTGCTGGATATCTTCCTCTACATCTCGTTCTTTCCGCAGCTTGTGGCAGGCCCGATTGTCCGCGCGGCGCATTTCCTGCCGCAGCTGGAGCGAAAGCCCCATGTGAGCCGCCGCATGGCGTCGCTTGCGGTCGTGCTCATTCTCGTCGGCCTGTTCAAGAAGATGGTGATCGCCAACTATCTGGCGACGGAAGTTGTGGATCACGTGTTCTTTGATCCCACAGCCTTTGGCGGCGGTGATCTGTTGCTGGGTGTCTATGCCTATGCGGTGCAGATCTATTGCGATTTCTCGGCCTATTCAGACATTGCCATTGGTGTGGCAGCGCTACTTGGCTATCGCTTCCCGCGCAACTTTGATCATCCCTATCGCTCGTCCTCCCTGCAGGAGTTCTGGCGGCGGTGGCACATTTCGCTGTCCACCTGGTTGCGGGACTATCTCTACATTCCGCTGGGTGGCAGTCGCGGCTCCACCTTCAAGACCTACCGCAATCTGTTCCTGACCATGTTCCTCGGTGGCATCTGGCATGGCGCGGCGTGGACCTTCGTGTTCTGGGGCGCTTTCCATGGCGCCATGCTCGGTGTCGAACGGGCGCTGACCAAGCGCTGGGAAGAGCTGAACAAGGACGCCAACGGGTATGGCGGCGGGCTTGTGGCTTTCTTCCTTGGTGTGGGCCGCAGCATTCAAAGCTCTTTTGCGACAGTGCTGGGTATCATCCTGACGTTCCACCTTGTGTGCTTTGCCTGGATCTTCTTCCGCGCGCCCACATTCTCCGGTGCGTGGGACTATGTGGTCGGGATCTTTGACTGGTCGCAGCCTGCACAGTTTGCAACGCCGTTTATCGTCGGGCTTGTGGGGCTGTCACTGGCGGGACAGTTCCTGCCATCCAACTGGGCAAGCGGGGCGGGACGTGTGTTGCAGCGCGCGCCGTGGCCGGTCTTGGGTTTGATGCTCGGATTTGGCATTCTTGCCATTGAGGCCATGGCGCCTGAAGGCGTTGCCCCATTCATTTATTTCCAGTTCTAGGGAGGGCGTTCGACAATGATGGAACATATCGATCCTGAAGCCGACGCTTATGAGCCCGGCTTTGAAATGAAGCCCAAGGCCTCCCTCAACGCGGAGCAGGAAACCACGCGCACGTTCAAGCGCGCGCTCTACGCCATGCTGTTTGGCATGTTCATCCTGGCGCTGTTTCACTCAACGTCGCTGGTGAACTATGTCCGTGGCCTGCCGATTGGTCCCGTGGAGGACACGGTGATTGCGGTGAGTGAAGCGTGGCATGAGCAGATGGAAAAGAACGGCATGACCGAGCTCTTCACGCTCATGGATGAGAGTGTTGCAGCGCTTCACGATGCCACCTGGGAAGACTTTGATGCGTTTGTGGCGGGCCTGAAACAGACCGAGCCGCCGGAAGACCTGCGCGGCGGGGTTGCTGAGTAAGCACCCCAAGGGCCTGCCCTATCCCTGGACTTGGTCCGGGGTTGCGGGTGACAACGCAAAAGAAAAGCCCTCCAGCATTGCTGAAGGGCTTTTGCATTTTTGATTGTCTGTCGTTACCGCGGCAGTGTCGTTGACCCCATGAGGTCCTTGTCCACTGTGTGGGCGCACTGGCGGCCTTCGCGGATGGCCCAGACGACGAGAGACTGGCCGCGACGCATGTCGCCACAGGCATACAGCTTGTCGATCGATGTCTTGTAGCTGTCGTCGCCTTCGGTTTCGGCTTTCACGTTGCCGCGCGGGTCCATGTCAGGGTTGAGGCTTTCGATCATGCCTTCGTGGACCGGGCTGACAAAGCCCATGGCCAGGAGAACGAGGTCTGCCTTGATCTCAAACTCGCTGCCTTCGATCTTCTGCATCTTGTCATCGACGCGGACGCAGGTGAGTGATTTTACCTGGCCGTCTTCGCCGTTGAATTTGGCGGTCATGACCGCGAAGTCACGGTCAGCGCCTTCAGCCTGGCTGGAAGACGTGCGGAATTTGAGCGGCCAGTTGGGCCACGTCATCAGCTTGTCTTCTTTTTCAGGGGGCTGCGGCATGATTTCCAACTGGGTGACTGATACGGCACCCTGACGGAAGGACGTGCCGATGCAGTCAGAGCCGGTGTCGCCGCCGCCGATCACAACCACATGCTTGCCACCGGCAAGAATGGGAGCGGCATTGCCGAGGTTTTCGTCGCCGTTGCGACGGTTCTGCTGCGGCAGGAAGTCCATGGCGAAGTGAACGCCGTCCAGGTCACGGCCTTCGATCGGGAGGTCGCGAGGCTTTTCAGCACCGCCGGACAAAACAACCGCGTCAAAGTCCTTCATCAGGTCTTCGGCTGAGACATCGACACCGATGTGGACGCCGGTCTTGAGGGTCACGCCTTCAGCGGTCATCTGCTCGATGCGGCGGTCAATGACGTGCTTTTCCATCTTGAAGTCGGGGATGCCGTAGCGCATCAGGCCACCTGCCTTGTTGTTCTTTTCAAACAAGGTGACGTCATGGCCCGCACGGGCAAGCTGCTGGGCGCAGGCCATGCCGGCAGGGCCGGACCCGACAACAGCCACGGTCTTGCCGGTTTTGACGGCAGGGATCTGCGGCTGGATCCAGCCTTCCTCGGCGGCGCGGTCCGCGACGGCGCATTCAATGCTCTTGATTGTCACCGGTTCGTCAATGAGGTTCAGCGTGCAGGCTGCTTCGCAGGGAGCAGGGCAAATGCGGCCGGTCATTTCCGGGAAGTTGTTTGTGGAGTGGAGGTTGCGGGCGGCTTCCTCCCAGTCTTCGGAATAGACGAGATCATTCCAGTCCGGGATCTGGTTGTTCACCGGGCAGCCATTGTGGCAATAGGGAATGCCGCAATCCATGCAGCGGGCCGCCTGGTTTTTGACGCCCTCTTCTGACATGGGGATGACGAACTCGCGGAAGTGCCGCACGCGGTCTGATGCCGGTGCGGACGTGCGGTCCTGACGTTCGATCTCAAGAAAGCCGGTGACTTTACCCATCTGGCTTGTCCTTCACAGTCTGTAGTCGTTTCGTGGCGCGGAATGCGTTTGGCGCAGGCTTACTCGCCTGCAGCCTTGAACGCA
>JBCBUN010000201.1:0-4593 GCA_039818145.1 Pseudomonadota bacterium | reverse complement strand
ACCGCCGTACACTCCAGCGCATTCTGGCCAAGCGCTCACCACGCTAGACATTTGCTGACGTTCCACCGTCGGGATTAGCGGTAAGAGTCGTCTGCCTCAAGGTAGGTGCGGACATAATCCGCCACACCATCTTCAAGGGAGGTGAATGGCTGCGTGTAGCCGGCCTGCCTCAGGCGGTCCATCTGTGCCTGGGTGAAATACTGATACTTGTCGCGGATCTGTTCCGGTGTATCCACATACTCGATGTTGGCCTGCCGGTTGAGCGCGGCAAATGTCGCCTGCGCGAGATCCTTGAAGCTCCGCGCTTCTCCCGTCCCCAGATTGAACAATCCGCTGACTGATGGTGTTTCAAGCAGCCAGGACACCACGCGCGCGCAGTCCTTTACATACACAAAGTCACGCAACTGCCCGCCATCTTCGTAGTTGGGATTGTGCGACTTGAAAAGCCTCACCGGCCCGCCGCCACGCGCGTCGGGATGAATGTGGGCGACAACGCTTTTCTGCCCGCCCTTGTGATATTCGTTGGGCCCATAGACGTTGAAGAATTTAAGGCCGGCCCATTGCGGTGGCTTGGCCCCACCCGCTGACAGATGTCGGGCGATCCGCCGATCCACCATATGCTTCGACCAGCCATAGGCATTGAGCGGCTTGAGTTGTGCCAGTGCCTCAAGACCCATGTCATCATCAAAGCCGGCGTCGCCATCGCCATAGGTGGCAGCCGAAGACGCATAGATAAGGCGTGTCCCTGTGGCAGCCGCCCAGTCCCATAGATCATTGGTCAGCCGGATGTTGGATCGTACGATCAGATCAACATCTGTTTCTGTCGTGGACGAAATGGCGCCCATGTGAATGACCGCATCGATCTGGCCTGCATTCTTGTGCAGGAAATCAAACAACGCTTCCGGCGCAATCACGTCTTCAAGTTCGCAGTTGGCAATGTTGCGCCACTTGTCGCCATCTTCCAGCCAGTCACAAACCACAAGCCCGGTTCGTCCGTCTTCGGATAATTGCGCCAGAATGTTGGAGCCGATAAATCCAGCGCCGCCGGTAACAACAATCATGGGTATGCCGATCCTGGAGTGAGTGTCATCAAGGCGCGCATCTAGGCTTTCAGCCGTTCAATGGTTCGTGTCGTGCTTTCGTCGGGCACGAGCTCCGCAAGGACAACGCGACCCCCGGCGGCTTGAACAATGTCGGCACCCACCACGGTTTCCACGGTGTAATCCGCGCCTTTGACCAGAACATCAGGGGTCAACGCCTTGATGAGCTCCACAGGTGTTTCGTCGGCAAAGATGATCACCATATCCACGTCCTCGAGAGAGGCCAGGACAAGCGCGCGTGCCATCTCGCCCTGAAGCGGACGCGTCTCACCCTTGAGAGCTTTTACCGAGTTGTCTGAGTTGAGGCCGACAATCAGCCGGTCGCATTCAGCGCGGGCCTGTCGCAACAAGGACAGATGTCCGGGGTGGATCAGGTCGAAACACCCATTGGTAAAGCCGATGCTCTGGCCCTGGGCGCGCCATCGTGCGGTGATGTCTGACGCTTCCGAGACCGAGCAGACTTTCTGGTCGGCCTTCGTCACGTCAGCAGTATGTAGTGCCCGCGTAAGTTCGTTGGGATAAACAACCGCCGTCCCGACCTTGGCCACTACAAGTCCTGCAGTGGCGTTGGCAATGGACGAGGCCTGAACAAGATCAGCACCGGACGCAATAGCCAGACCAAGCGTGGCAAGCACCGTGTCACCGGCACCAGATACATCAAACACTTCCAGCGCCTGCGCCGGGAAGTGCGCCGCCTCCAGGCCGTCCTTGCCCCGGGTCACCAGCGTCATGCCTGCCTGCGACCGGGTGACCAGAATAGCATCGGCATTGGCATGCTGGAGGGCTTCATGCGCCGCATCCATGACTTCTGCGTCTGTTTCACATGGCATGCCGGTGGCCAGCGCCAGTTCTTTCAGATTGGGTTTGATAAGCGTTGCACCGCTATAGCGCGAGAAGTCTGCCGACTTGGGATCAACAATCACCGGCAGACCCATGGCCCGCGCCGCGCCGATAATGGCTTGAAGCACGTTGTCGGACAGGCAGCCCTTGGCGTAGTCCGACAGGACGATGGCACCGGCGCCTTCCATCTCCGCACGCGCTGCCTCGACAATGCCGTCAACGGACTCCTTTGAAAGCGGCAGCGCCACTTCCTGATCCGCGCGCAACAGCTGCTGTGACCCGGCGATGAAACGCGTCTTCACCGTGGTAGCGCGCCCGATATCTGTAATCAGATCGGGATCAATGCGGTCTTCCTGTGAGATCAGGCGAACCACCTCGCGGCCAGGCTCGTCGTCGCCAATGGTTGCAAGCAGGCTGGCAGCGCCTCCCAGCGCGGCCACATTGCGTGCCACATTGCCCACACCACCCAGCATGGCCGCTTCGCGTTCCACCGCAATCACCGGGATGGGGGCTTCGGGAGAAATGCGATCAACGCTCCCATAGACATACCGGTCCAGCATGATGTCGCCGAGACACACCACGCGCGCCTCTGGGAACCGGCCAATCACGTCCAGCTCGGCAGGAACATCCAGTACAGGATCGGAAGATGAAACAGTCATCGGTGCCTTAGAGTCTGCCCGCAGCGGGCTTTAACGGGTCAATATGAGTCGCGATCATAGGGATCACAAAGCCCGCCCGAAAGGCCAAGCCATATCTTGCAGTTAATGGGGCAAAAGACTGTTTTAGCCAAGCCCCGCGTCGGGGTCAGCCAGGCGTGAAAGCCTGAGCGATCCCGCCCGCGCAATGCGCAGTGTCACCGCCTTGCGCCGCGCGGCTGCAATCTTGTCCAGCGGTGCGTCCCTGAGCATTTCTGCGCCATACCGGTCTGCAATCAGAAGCCCAGTTTCAGACGGCAGCGCGCTCACGGGAAAGTCTTCAGGAACGGCGAAGAAGAGCCGGTCGCAAAAGTCGTGATACTCCGGCCATTTGTTGTCCGCACGCAGGTCAGCAAGGCTGGTTTTGATCTCGATGATCAAAATTTCCCCTGCCGACCCCAGCGCAATGACATCGGCGCGGCGGCCGGTGGCCAGAGTGAATTCTGTCAGTGGCGCAAGGCCCAGCCCCATCAAATGGCGGCACACCCCCCGCTGAACATCAAGCGCCCGCGCCGACTGGCGACCATCCTCCGGCAGCGACAATTCCTGCCATCTTTCGCGTTGCTCATGCCCTTGCGTGCTCATGCGGGAACGCTAGTGGCAGCGTGAGAACAAAACAAGTCCAAGCCGTGTATCGCAGCAGAATGGGTGGGTTGAAGAATATGTTGCGGGCGATCTGGCCCCGTGCACACTCAAGGCAAAGAAATGGGGGAGGGGTTCACGTGAATAAATCAAGAGACATCGCCGGTATCATCATCAGCCTTGTGGGGTTCGGTTTTCTGGCTTACGTCGCCTATTTCAGCGGTGACGCCGATTTCACAGATCGTAGCCGTGGCTTTCTCAATTTCGTTGAGATGATCACAAACGCCGTAGTCTAGCGGCTGGGCCGAACCAATGGAGCGTTGGTTTTCGCAGGCACAGGCTTGCTGTTCGCTTCCTACTATTTCATCAGAATGAAGCGAAGAAACTGACCGGTTACTGGTCGCGATTGAGTGTCGCCAGGCGCGCCAAGGCGGTCTGTTTCGCCTTGTCAGGATTAAGCCCTTCGACCGTACCAAGTGTGGCAATAGCCAGCGTGCCAAGTGCATTCAGGGACAAGGCGGCGTTTAGGCGTGTTGGGTCCAAAGATGTGCCGCTGACGGCCTCATAGCCCTCGATCATGGCCTCTGGCGAGCCGCCAATGTCGATCATATGGCGCAGCTCGATTTCCACAGGGCCCGACTGCGCCTCGCCCCAGTCGACCAGGCCGACATTGCTTTGGGAAGGGTTGTGCTCTTTCGCAAAAAGCACATTCCCGCCATTGATGTCGCCATGCAGAAACGGGTGCTGTGGTCCGGCTGCCAGAATGGTCGCGACCTCCAGACAGGCAGAACGCATGTCGGGAACAATCTCCGCGATCTGCAGCAAGCGGTCCTGAGAGACGGGTGGCATGGGGCTTTGTCCTGCTTGAACACTTTTGGTTTGCGCGTGCAGCAGGGCGGCCGCCACACCAAGGCGACGCATGATGGTCGCCTTCTGCGCAAGGTCAATCGGCCCGGCAAGAATTTTTATGGCCGTCTGTCCAGCGAGTTTCGACATACGAATCCAACCGCAATAATCGCTCAATTCATCCGTAGACGGATTGACCTTGGCGCTGGCAATGAAACGCGCAGCTGCAATCGGTTCGTGTAGGTCTGCTGCGGCCTGTAACGCAGCTGTCTCACCATCAAGTATCTGCTGGCCTGTTCCAATGCCGCCGCTATGGCATACGAGCTTCAACACACTGCCGTCGTGAAGATCAAACACATCGCCCCACACGCCTGATCCAAGGGGAGTCCAGGGCGGCGATGGCAGGCCATGTTCGCGCAAGGCAGCATGGATGGACTGGTCTGTTGGGTGAGGGTGCGTGCGAGGCAT
This sequence comes from Pseudomonadota bacterium, assembly GCA_039818145.1. GTDB lineage: Bacteria > Pseudomonadota > Alphaproteobacteria > CGMCC-115125 > CGMCC-115125 > Pyruvatibacter. Next base: position 62 of record JBCBUN010000201.1, on the reverse strand, counting down.
GATACTACCTTATGGACAGTCCACACCTCACGCAAAGTGTGGCGTCACGCAAAGGATACCGG
>JBCBUN010000200.1:0-4593 GCA_039818145.1 Pseudomonadota bacterium | reverse complement strand
GTCCCACTTGTTCTGGAACGCGACGCGGCGAAAGCATATGCGCCCAGAGAGTTACCCATTCTCGAGCCGATTATCGTCAACGGCAAATCGCCGCTGCAAAATCTGGTTGTAGACCTCAATGTACCTCCGCCGGGGGTTTAAACCCGGAGCGACGTGGGACTACACACAAGCGTGAGCGACCTGACGGAAGTGTAACTTGCGCCTGAACCACTGGCTCAGCCACGTTTTCACCCTAGATATTGATTAGACAACAATACGGGTATCAAATTACCCGATAGCGGCGCTGTCCTTCAGCGTCTGTTTGGGAGAAGACAGCATGACGAAACGGTCGGCGGAAACAAAAGCCGCATCAATGGAAAACGGGCCATCGCTTCAAGGTCTGGCAGTCGCCGGTGTGTTGGCACTGGGCGCGCTGATCTGGGTCGGGATGGCGGATGCCAAATCACCGGCACTGGATGCGGCATCAGGCGAAGCCGAAGCGCTTGAGGAAGCATCCGCTGAGGAGACCGCGGACGCACCGCGTCCGTTGGCGGTTGGTGATGAAGACGCCATTGCCCGCGTGGTTCGCGAGGCCGAACGGACCGAAGAAGGTGGATTTGGGCTCTACAAGCGCGGGCTTTATCCCGAAGCGTTGATGGTCTGGGAAGAAGCAGCCGAGGCGGGTGATCCAGGTGCGGCCTATCGCATCGGCGCGGCCTATATGGATGGCCAGTCAGTGTCCCACAGCTTTGATGAAGGTCTCAAATGGCTAAGGCGCGCCGCCGAGATGGGCGATGGACGTGCCATGGGCGACCTGGGCAGCGCCTATGACTGGGGTTTTGGCGTCAAGCAGGACCGCGCGGAAGCCGCCAAATGGTTTGAGCAGGGCGCTCTGCGTGGCCATGCCGCCAGCCAGTACAATGTCGGCGTGCTCTACGAGGAAGGCGAAGGCGTGGAGAAGGACGTTGTGAAAGCGTACATGTACTACATCCTTTCCAATGAAAACGGCTTTCCCAAATATCCCGCTGAGGCGATTGAAGCACTCACACCCAAGCTGACAAATGATCAGATCAAGAAGGGTGTCGATGCGGCTCGGGCCTTTGAGCCGATTTAGTGAGAGAAGCCGGGAACCAATATGGTTTATAGGGGTTTTGCGTAGCGACCTTTCACGTAATTCATCTTCATTTGTGTGCGTTCCGTGCTATGTCATGCGATGAAATTGAAGGATGCTCGAATTCTGCAGCATCCGGATTGATCTCGTTCAGTTAATTTCTGTTCAGATCGGTGATGGCTTTACTACCCGCAGAACGTGGGGTGTCTGCCAAATGCGGACAGGCCAATTTGGGGGCCCACAAGGAGGACCAACAATGAGTTCAGTTTTTAACACCAGCACTGGTGCGATTGCCGCGCTGCTGACAGCATCGGCGTTCGCCGTTCCTGCAGTAGCAGGCGTGAGCCAGGCTGAAGCCGACAAGCTCGGCACAACCCTGACGCCAATTGGCGCTGAAAAAGCAGGCAATGCTGACGGCACCATTCCGGCCTGGGAGCCACTTGCAAATCCGCCAGCTCACACGGCCGGCGATTTCTACGCTGATCCGTACGCGGATGACGCGCCCCTGTTCACGATCACGGCCGAGAACAAAGCTGAATATGCCGACAAGCTGACCGGCACCCATGCCGCTTTGCTTGATGACATCGCCGGCTACAAAATGATCGTGTACCCGTCACGCCGCAATTGCTCCTATCCGGACTTTGTGAACGCAGCCATCAAGCAGAACGCTCTTAACAGTGAGCTGGTTGCCGATGGTAACGGTGTGGCGAACGCCACAATCGGTGCGCCGTTCCCAATTCCAACAGAAGCTGTTCAGCTCGCCTGGAACCACAATCTGCGCTATCGCGGTTACAAGCTGAACCGTCAGTTTGCCTCGATCGCTCCGGACGGCAATGCCAACTTCACACCGATTACCGTGTATGACGAAGTGGTGTTCACGTATTCCAACCCGGACATTCCCAGCTTCGACAGCCTGAACAACATTTCACTCAAGTATCTGCAGACGGTTATCGCACCGTCCCGTCGTGCTGGTGAATTGCTGCTCGTGCACGAAACCATCAACCAGGTGAAGGGTGCCCGTAACGCTTGGCAGTACAACCCGGGCACCAAGCGTGTGCGTCGTGCGCCGACAGTGGCTTATGACAATCCGCAGTCCTACGCTGATGGTCGCCAGACAACGGACCAGTTTGACCTCTTCAACGGCTCACCGGACCGTTACACCTGGACCATGCAGGGCAAGTCTGAGAAGTACATTGCGTACAACTCATACAAGTGGGCCAACCCGGCCAACACCTATGAGGAAATGCTGCAGCCAGCATCTCTCAATCAGGATCTTCTGCGCTACGAACTGCACCGCGTGTGGACCGTTGAAGCCAAGATCCGTGAAGGCCAGCGTCACATCTACACACGTCGTGTGAAGTCATTTGACGAAGACACCTACAACATGGTCACCGGCGAAATGTATGACAGCCGTGGTCAGCTGTGGCGTGTCCAGGAAGGTCACATCATCAACTACTACGATGTGCCAACCTGCTGGAACAACTCAGACGTGACCTATGACATTCAGGCGGACTACTACAATGTTCAGGGCCTGAAGAACCAGGAACGCGAAATCAACTACTCCTATGATGAGTTGAGCGAAGACAACCTCGACCCGGCAGCCCTGCGCCGCCGTGGCGTTCGGTAAACCACCGACGATTTTCGAGAGCCTAAGGAAAGCCCCTCGGACCCAGTGTCCGGGGGGCTTTTTCTTTTTCTGATTTGTCCACCGGTCGATTGCATCCTGAGCCAATGTCGAACATGCTTTGCGCGAAGATGATCAAACAAAGAGGCGCAGTGCAGGCCCGATGAGTATCCAGCAAAAGAATGCCGTGTGGACCAACTGGTCAGGGGCGCTGACATGCGCACCGTCCAACCTTGTGACTACCAACAGCGAAGCAGAAATTTCCGCCGCCATAGTTGACGCAGCATCTCAGGGCAGGGGGCCAGTTCGTGCGCCGGGTACCGGACACTCATTTACGCCGATCGTCATCACAGACGGCACCATGATCGATATTGATGGTCATGAAGGTCTGGTGTCTGCGGACACTTCCACCGGCAGGGCACGGGTCAAAGCCGGCACAAAGATTCACAATCTCGGTGCGCCGCTTCTGGAAGCCGGTCTGGCGCTCGCCAATCAGGGCGACATCAACCGCCAGTCAATCGCGGGTGCCATTTCAACGGGCACCCATGGCACAGGACTGACCCTTGGCTCGGTGTCGTCCCAGGTGGCGGGTGTGCGTGTCGCAACAGCGGATGGCAGCATCGTGTCGTGCTCTGCTCACGAAAACACGGACGTCTTCAATGCCGCCCGCGTCTCGTTGGGCACACTGGGCATTCTGACCGAGTTTGATCTGCAGTGCCTTCCAGCCTACGCCTTGCGGGAGACCGGTGGGCGCATGGCAGTGACGGACGTCATGGCGCAGATGGACAGCCTGGTGAATGACAACCGGCACTTTGAGTTCTTCTGGTTTCCGTTCGCTGATGATGTTCTGGTCAAATTCCTGAACACCACGGACGAACCGGCGCGTCCGCCGCGTGACGGTGGTGGCGGCATGGAACAGTTCGCCATGGTGGCCGCGTGCGAGATCAGCCGCTTTGCCCCCTTCATGCGTGGACCGTTGCAGCGTTTCCTGACCAACAATGCAGGCGCGCGTTACATGGGCGCGGACGAATTTTCGCAGAAGGCAAAAGTCCGCCATGCCTATCAGGCATTCCCCAGTGATCGGGATGTCCGCTTCAACGAAATGGAGTTCTCGGTCCCGCTGGCCAGCGGCCCGGACTGTGTTCTGGAACTTGCCGAACACATGCGCAAGCGCGGCGGCAATTTCATTTTCCCGATTGAGTATCGCACCATTCAGGGCGACGACATATGGCTCAGCCCGTTCCAGGGACGCGACAGTGTGTCGATCTCAATTCACCAATACGCGAAACAGGATTACCGGCGTCTGTTTGATGGGGCCGAAGCCATCTTCCGCAACTATGGCGGCCGCCCGCATTGGGGCAAGCTGCACACGCTTACGGCGCGTGAACTGGCACCGCTTTATCCGCATTGGGATGATTTCCAGGAAGTGCGGCGACGTCTCGACCCCAAAGGCCTGTTCCTGACGCCCTATCTCGCGCGCCTGTTTGGCGAAGACGGCAGTTAGTCCTCGACGACTTCGTCAGGCTTTATGTAGGGCGGCAGGACCGTTTCCAGATAGGCAATCAAATTATCAATCTGGTCGGGTGCCAGTGCGAATTGCGGCATGCCGATATGCGCATCTGTTCCAACAACGATCCCTTCTGCAAAGCCTTCGGCCAGATGCTCGGGAGGGTAGGTCAGCGTCAGGGCGTTGAAATTCGGCGCCGCCTCATTGGGTGATGCTTTATCGACCTCAAGTGCATGGCAGGCGGAGCACAGATTCTTCGCAAGGTTCTGACCGGCAAGGGCATCGCCCACCGGGCTCTCATCGGGCATATCTGCGATGGCTTTGCAGAAGGGATCGTTGTTGGAACAGATGCGCATATCGGCATGCCGCAAT
>JBCBUN010000199.1:0-4594 GCA_039818145.1 Pseudomonadota bacterium | reverse complement strand
CGCAGGCATGCCCCATTATGCTGGCCTGAATACAGACCGTGGCAGGACCATATCGGGGTTTGAACTCAACAAAGTCTGATCCATCCACAATGCGGGCAACGACTTCACGCACATCATAAGGTTGCCGGTAATCCACTGGCACGGTCCCGGCAATGTCTTCGGTGCTGAGGGCCGGAGGTTCATAGTCGCGCTTGGGCGCTGCAGGTATCTGCTTGTTGTGGTCAATGCGATCGAGCAGGTCGCGCAGGATGAGAATGCCGTGGGCATCGTCTTCAGCGACATACTCCACAAGGCCCGTGGTGCTGGCATGCATCTCTGAGCCACCAAGCTCATCCGCGTCAGCGACTTCGCCGGTTGCAGCTTTCACCAGTGCGGCACCGGCAAGGGCTGCCATGCCGTTTTTCTTGACGCCGATGACATAGTCACTCATGCCCGGCTGGTAGGCCCCACCAGCTGTTGACGGACCATGCAGAACCACAAAGGTCGGGATGCCCGCGGCGCTGAGCTGCGCCAGGTGATAGAACATCTTGCCGCCATGGGCCCACAGTTCGACCGTGTATTCAAACAGGTTGGCCCCTGCACTCTCCACTAGATGCACAAAGGGTAGCTTCTGGCGCAATGCGCATTCCATGACGCCGATCATCACGCCGACGGATTGCGTGGTCATGGCGCCGGCGCTGATGCCGCTGTCATCCACATAGACCATACATCGCACGCCGCTGACGAAGCCGATGCCGGCGATGATATTGCCGCCGGGTACGGAGGTTTCAATGTTTGGGTCATCGACCAGAAAGTTGGCCATGTTGTAGAGCCGCTGAAACGGCATGCCCGGGTCCAGCAAACGTTCCAGTCGTTCGCGGGGTGTGAGCTGGCCGCGCTCTTCAAACCGCGGTTTGCGTTTTTCTGATTTTGTCGCGGCACGGGCCTCGTAGCTGCGCAACTGCTCAATGAGTCCGAGCATGTCTTCGCGGTTCTTCGCAAAGATGTCCGACTTGGGATCAATCTTGGTCTGGAAAATCGCCATTACAGTCTCCCGGCCAGGTCCGCAGGCACGGACACCGGATGGTCAAGAAGGATTTGTGCGTAAGCCTTGGCTTGCGGGTCCGCCCGCAGGCTGGCAACCCCGCCGCCGCCCAGCGCATCATTCATCAAAAAATTGAATGCGTGCGATCCCGGCAGGAAAAAGCGTTCAACCTTTCCGCCCCCGTTCGACGTATCCAAAAAATGCGAGAAACGACTTGTGACCGCATGGTCTGTCATGGATGCGCTGATATACGGCAGGTAACTCTCATCGCGGGCGACGATCCCGATATTGGCCTTGTCGCCCTTATCGCCGCTGCGGGCCCAGGCCAGTTTCACCAGCGGCACGTCGACCATGCTGCCGTCACTGGCTGGTTCTGGCGGGTCGGCAGGCCGCTCCAGTTTGGACGGATCAAACGCAACACCCTTTTCAGTTTCCAGGGTGGTAACATCGCCATCAACGTCAACAGTGATGCTCAGGGCATTCTTGGGCAGGGCAAATGAGAAGAGCCGTACCACGGGCGATGGTTTGGGACGTCCACCTGCAAAGCTTGTTAGGCCCGCCGGGGTCGCAAGCGCGAGGCCCGTCACTTCCTTTAACAGGACACCAATGCCACGAGCGTCTGGATGTTTGGCGGCCAGCTTCATGACAACTTCACGTGATGCAATGTCCCTTGCGGCAGTGCCGTACTGGCTGTCGTCACCAATGATCTCGATGCTGGTTTCCGTGAAGTCGGCGGCATTGGCCTGCCGCAGGATGTTCTGCGCACGCTTGATAGATGTTTCCGCGTAGGTGCGGGCCTTGTCTGCGGCATCAAGCCCGATGAAGGCCATCATCAGCCCGCCGCGCCAACCATCGGAATATGTCGTGCAGACCTTGTACGTGTCCGGAGCCGGTAGCCCGCGCGCGCCCGTGACCGTTACCTCATCAGGTCCGCTCTGTGTCACGCGTACTGCAGAGAAGTCGCAAACAACATCCGGGACCAGATAGGCCTGCGGGTCGCCAATCTCATAGACCATCTGTTCGCACACGGTACCAACAGATACCTTGCCGCCGGTCTTGGGTGGCTTGCTGCAAATAAAGGTGCCATCCGGCTTTACCTCGGCAATGGGATACCCGATGGCATCAAGGTCGTCGGCAACGTCGCGCCAATCCGTGAAGTTACCGCCGGTCGCCTGGGGGCCGCATTCAATTATGTGACCCGCAAGGGTGCCTGCCGCCAGCAGGTCATGATCGTCCCTGGTCCAGCCAAAGGCATGGATGCACGCACCCAGCGTCACGGCACTGTCCACGACGCGCCCGGTGATCACGATGTCTGCGCCCCGGTCCAGCGCATCTGCAATCGGGAAAGCACCAAGATACGCATTGATGCTCGCGATTGCCTCTACCGGCGGAAAGACTGCACCGGAGAACATTTCAGCGTAGCTGCCGCCGGCCAGTTCCTGTGCCCGGTCAAGAAGGTCATCCCCTGCGACCACGGCAACCTTGAGGTCCAAGCCTGCATTCTGGATCAACTCCCGCACAGCGGCGCCACAGGCGGCCGGATTGACGCCGCCTGCATTTGAAATGACTTTGACCCCGCGCGCGGCAATGTCCTTGAGGTGGGGTGCCATCACGCCTGTGACAAAGTCCGTGGCGTATCCCTGATCCGGGTTCTTGGCTCTGGCCCGCGCCATGATGGACATGGTGATTTCGGCCAGGTAGTCGAAGACCAGATAGTCCAGATTGCCGCCGGCAAGCAGCTGTGGCGTTGCGTGCAATGCCTCGCCCCAAAAGCCACCTGCGCCGCCAATGCGAATGCTCTTTTCGCTGCCCATGCCGTGTCTTGCCCTGCTCCTGTCACCATGAACGTGCGGACTGTTTTGCGACCGCTTGCATCTCATGATCTGCTGACTTAGATTCCTACAGACCGACCAGTCGGTCTGTCAACTGTCATCCGGACGCCTGCCTGATCCGGAATGAGGAACAATCCTGCCATGACGCATGCAGCGCAGATAGCAAAACCAGGTGTGCCTGCATCCAAAGAAATGCAGGCGGGAAAAACCCGCCGTGCAATCTGCGAGGCTGCGATCGGATGTCTGGATGAGATGGGATATGCGGACACGTCCCTTACACGCATCCAGGAACGCGCAGGCCTGTCACGGGGCGCCCTCACCCACCATTTTCCCACCAAGGAAGATCTTATTGCTGCGACCCTTGATATGTTGCTCGGCCGCAGCGTGATGACCGGCAAGCGGGTGGAGCGTGCTGCATGGAGCAAACTGCCGGATGAGGAGGCGCGTGTACGCGCCCATCTGAAGTGGCTTTGGGAGCGGCTGGTGCGCACACCTGAAGGCCGGTCGCTGATGGAAATCCTCATGGCCGCACGGACCGACAAAGCGCTGGGAAAACGCACCGCCAAGAGTCTGATCGAATGGGATGCCCGCATGGGAACCGCGATCGTTGAGGTGTATGAATCGCCGGACCTTGATGACGCCGACGTTGTGACCCTGTGGGCGATCTGTCGTGTCTTCATGCGCGGCATGCTGGCCCATGAGCGGTTTACCCGGAACCGCGCTGAGGAAACACTGATTGTGGATCGCTTCATCGAACTGATCGCACCGCACCTGAAACTTCGCTAAAACACACGCCAACGACATAAGATAACGACAAAAGACTGCCGGCTTTGTCCGGCCCCAGGAGAACGCCATGCTCAGCCCCCATGACACCGAAGAACGCCGTCAGTTCCGCGAAACAGTTCGCCGTTTCGTTGATACGGAAGTCCGCCCGCATGCGGATGAGTGGGATGAGGCGGAGGAAATCCCCTGGGAACTGCATGAGAAGGCAGGTGCTCTGGGGGTCTTTGGCTTTGGCATCGACGAGGCTTATGGCGGCCTTGGCATGGATGACGCCTTCCTGCGCATGGCGTGGATGGAGGAAATGGGTAAGTCCGGGGCGAACGGTGTTCTGGCCGCGCTTGTGGGCCGGACGATTTCCCTCGACCCGATCCAGAAACTGGCAACCGCTGAGATTCGCGAACGGGTACTTCCGGATGTGGTGGCTGGCCGCAAGGGATCGAGCCTTGCCATTACCGAACCATCCGGTGGGTCTGATGTCGCCAACATGAAAACCAAGGCCCACAAGGATGGAAACTCCTGGGTGCTGAACGGGTCCAAAACCTTCATCACCGGCGGCATGAAAAGCGACTACTTTGTGGTTGGTGCACGCACCGGAGGCGACGGCCTCAACGGCATTTCCCTGTTCTTTGTAGAAAAGGACGCGCCCGGGTTCGAGCGCACCAAGCTCGGCAAGAAGATGGGCTGGTGGGCGTCAGATCAGGCGACGCTGTATTTCGACAATTGCCGCGTCCCTGCTGAACACCTCATGGGCGAAGAAGGCCGCGGCTTCATCGAGATCATGAAGAACTTCAATCTCGAGCGCGTCGGGCTGACAGCCGAAGCACTTGGCATGATGAAGGAAGCGCTGCGCTGCTCTATCGAGTGGGCACAGGAGCGTGAGACATTTGGCACACCAATGATCCAGCATCAGGTCATCCGACACAAAATTGCCGACATGTCAGCCAAGACGGATGCC
>JBCBUN010000198.1:0-4600 GCA_039818145.1 Pseudomonadota bacterium | reverse complement strand
TACGTGAACGACCTCAACGGGTCTGCCCACGCGGTGAAGGTTCCCCACGCAACACAGGGCCACACAACCCACAGCTACGCAGCTGCACCAATATACAACGCACCTGCGCCGATCCAGGCCCATGCTGCTCCGGCTTACCCGGCAGCACCTCACTACTCCCCCCGCGCAGCCGCTGCCCCACAGCCTGCACCGATGACGACTTCTGGAGGATACGACTATGGCACACGCAATCGCCCGTACGGCTGGTATGCAGGCTCTAATGGCAACGTCGATAGCGGTCTTCGCGGCTCTCTCTAGCACTGCCTACGCTCAGGAAGCCACGACAGGTGGTGCCACAACAGGTGGTGTAGGTGCCGACGCGATTGTTGACGCCATTGCAGATACCGATGCCTCAGACGCATCCTCTGCCACCACAACGCTTCCAACGTCGACGGTCCTCAACGGCCAGATCAACCTCAACTCGGTGATCTCAGACGTGAAGGTGGTGTATGACGATGGTTCCGGCGTGGACGCAACGGCTGCATCCTTTGCCAACGACTTCACAGCGGCAACCCGCGGCTCGACTCTGGAACTCACCTCCAACCAGACCAATGACGGTCAGGTGCGTGCCAAGGTTGATGTCACGGTCGACACCATCGACGGCTATGTAGGTGCCAACTCTGTCGCCATCGGCAACAAGGTTCTCGCCGGGTCAAACTTCACCGGGTCCAATCTGGAAATCGGCCAGACCAACAATGCCCGCGTGACAGCCACGACCAACCTCACCACGAGCGACGGCTGGGGTCAGGTTCACGGCTCAGCAACAGCCATCGGCAACTCGGTTCATGGTGCAGCCGCCGGTTACGGCAACCCGGCACCGCTGAATGCGACGAGCAACCAGACGAACAACGCCAACATCAAGTCTTCTGTGAACCTGAAGACCGACAACACAAACCACGCGGCCTTTACATCCATCCAGGCCACGTCAATCGGCAACACCGCCACTTACGGCTCAGACTGGTAGGCCACGCAGGGAACCGACCTGAATCGTATCGAGCAGCGCTAACAACCGTCGGGGTTCTAGGCGCGAAAACTAAAGGGGAGATCCAGAACGGATCTCCCCATTTTTTTGCGAAGCATCCGCAGCGGTTCAAAGGCGCGGGCCAATCGGCACCCGGGAGGTCAGATCGTTGGCAAAGGCTGCGATCTCTTCGACCGTGGTGCCGGCATCAATACGCTTGTCGACAATGAGCATGGACGCCCCGTGGACGAGCGACCATGCAGCCGTGCAGACAGCATCAATCTCCGTCTCGCTTGCCCCGTCGAGGCATGCCGCAACACCGTCGCGCAGCATGGTGAAACTCTCCGCCGCAATCACCAGAAGGTCGTCATACTTTTCAGCGGCCACAAAACGCGGGCCATGCATCAGGCGGAAGAGTTCCGGGTTCTGAAACGCAAATACGATGTACCCCGCCCCAAGGCCGCCCATATGCGCGCCGGGGTTTTCTGATCCGGCAGACCGCCTGGCCATCTCCGCTGATAACTCCGCAAAGCCTTCGGCTGCAATCGCTGCCAGAAGACCATCCTTGTCCGCAAAGTGATGGTAGGGCGCAGCCTGGCTGACCCCGGCCTCCCGCGCTACGCCACGCAGGGACAGACCGTCAACGCCGCTTTCCTCAAGCACCCGCCGCCCTGCCGCCACCAGCTCCCGCTTCAGGTCGCCATGGTGGTAAGCCGCAGATTTGCTCGCATTTGCAGGTTTTTTTGCCAGTTTCTTCGTCATGCCATTTTCTAATCTTGACAGCGTTAGAATGCAACCTATCTTAACGTCGTAAAGATTGTTCCAAATCGCTCTGCAGGGAGAGCTCAGAATGACCAAGGACACCAACAGCCAGTCAGCAAGCGAACCAGTTGGCCAAACAACTGGCTCAAAAAATGGACTGACCCGCCGCCATGCGCTTTTCACCGGAACGGGTGCTGCAGCAGCCGCCCTCATCCCCATGACGGCTCAACTATCGACCGGAGGTTTCATGTCATCAGCACGCGCATCAACAGCTACGAAAGCTGCCCCTCACTGGATGACGCTGCTGGGAGTCTCTGAACAGGGTGGCCGCAGCTACGTGCCGGAAATCGAAGGCACCCTCCCCGCGGACATGTCAGGCACGCTCTATCGCAACGGCCCCGGCCTGTTCGAACGCAATGGCTATCGCAAGCAGCATCTGCTGGACGGCGACGGGCTGGTACAGCGCCTGGCGATCCGCGACGGCAAGGCCCATTACTCAAATGCTTTTGTGGAAACGCCAAAGCTTCTGGCCGAGGAAGAAGCTGGGAAATATCTGCACGCGACCTGGACCACACGTCGGCCCGGCGGCGTCTTCTCCAACATCATGGGCGGAGACATCTCCAGCCAGGCGGGCGTTACAGTCTATCCGGTGAACGGCAAGATTGCCGCACGCGATGAAGGCGGGGCGACATTCCTGCTCGATCCCGAAACCCTGGAAACGCGCTCCACCCTCCCCACCTCTGCCATCTCCGGCGGGTACAAGGCGCACGCCAAACTCGACCCGGTCACAAATGAGTGGATCCTTGCGGGTCAGGGGTTTGGGCCCACCATGTCCCTGCATGTATCGGTCTACAAACCGTCTATGGAGCTCGCGAGTGAGTTCAGCTTTGACTCACCACGGCAGGTCTACATCCACGATTTCTTTGCAACCAAATCCAGCATCATCTTTGTGCTGCACCCGTGCACCTTCTCGCCTGTGGGTTTTCTGGCAGGCTTCAACAGCGTCACAGACAGCCTGACATTCGACAAGTCGCAGGGCACCATTCTGGCGGTTGTGCCCAAGTCCGGCGGCGAGCCAAAATTCTTTGACGTGCCTGGTTCCTTCATGTGGCACGCGCTGAACGCCTACGAGGCCGGCGACGAAATCATTGCAGATTTTGTCGGCTATGATGATCCGGATCACTTCATCGGCGACAACCCACTCTTCAAGCAGATCATGACCGGCCAGATGGGCAACGCCCAGCAGCCAGGCACCATCCGGCGCTACGTCATGTCACAGAGCACCGGCAAAGCACGAGAGGAAATTCTTGATACGGACAATCATGAATTCCCCATGACGGACCCCCGCGTCCAGCTTGGCGAACACAAGGTCGGCTACTATTCCGTCGGCGGCATTGGTGGGGTGAACAGCGGCATCAAGCGCATTGACATGCAGTCCGGCAAGACGCAGGTGTTTGATTTCGGCATCGACACAGCACAGGTCGGTGAGCCCGTGTTTGTGGCCCGCGACGAACGGTCCGGCGCCATCGACGATGGCTGGCTGATTGCCCAGTGCCTCGACGCCAAGACAGAGCGCACTTTCTTTGGGGTGTTTGATGCCAATGCAGTGGATGCGGGGCCATTGGCAAAAGTCTGGCTCAGCCACCACGTGCCGATTTCCTTCCACGGCGGATGGGCTGCCTGATCAAACAGCAGGCGGCAGCACAAAAGAAAGCGGGCGTTCAGGTCCCCCAACCTGAACGCCCGCCATTAAAGATGAAGGCTGCACCAAGGACAGTCAGCGCGCTTTCACCTTCAACTTTCCTGTGGGAAAGCTCTAGTAAACGCGACCGCCAACACCGCCGGTTAGGACAAGGCCACCAAGATCAGCAGCACCGCTGTGAGTGCGCGAGCTTGCCACCCGGCCACGATGGATAAGAACCTCAGCAAGCGGACCACCGGCAAGCTGCGGGTAGCTCAGGTCAGCGCGGCGCTCTTCAGGCGCGCACGCCAGGCGACCTGCCTGACCAAAGCGCAGCGCTTCGCCACCCTGGCATTCAATGACGAAGCCGTTGGTGTAATCAGCATGACCGTTGACCATGTTGCCGACCGTTGCGCCGATGGCAAAACCTGTGGGGCAACGGAAGACTTCGCCCTTGTAGTCAGCGCCAATCTCGGCCGGTGACACACGCAGGGCTGGTGAGAGACGGCCCTTGCCGTCGATGCATTCTGCTCTGACGGGCTTGCAGGCATCCGTCAGACGGCCCTGCGCGTCGTAGCAGCCAATGAACTCTTCAACCACGTTGATCTTGCCCAGGGCAACCGGTGCCGGCTGCATGATGACAAAGGATGATCCGCCGCCACCGCCAATGAAGACCGTTTCGTTGTTGATGACTTCACGCTCGATGATGGTGGTTTCGCGAATGGTTTCGCGCTCGATGATCGTTTCCTTTTCGCGGAAGGTGTCGGTACCGCCGTCCTTCTTGTCTTTCTGACCGTTGAACATCGGCACATGCACGTTGGGAACGGGCACGGAGACGTTGAACATCTTGGTGGTGACTTTGGGCACGCCAACGGACACCTGCGGAGCGTTGGGCATTTTCGGGCCGTGGCCGCCGTAACTTCCCTTGCCCTTGTCAGGACCGGCGAAGGAAACAGCGCCAAGCAGCGTTGCAGTGAGAGACACTGACAAGGCGCCGACGGCAGCAATCCGGGATACGTGTTTCATTTTGGCACTCCTGCGGGTCATTCAGGGGGGCAAATGACCCAGTTTCTGTCCTAAAGCGGCCAATTCACCGCTGATGAGCCAGAAGTTGCAGTTTGTGTGCCGCCATGCCGGTATCTCGCCCGCCCAAAATT
>JBCBUN010000197.1:0-4612 GCA_039818145.1 Pseudomonadota bacterium | reverse complement strand
ATGATCAATCCATCTGGACGATCCTTGGCTTGCTTTGGCTGGCTCTTGAACACGACTTCGGTAAAGCAGCCTAGCCGAGTTGTCTTGCCTACCCGAACCCCGAGTGGTTGAAGTAAGCTTTTTGCAAATGGTGGTACCGCCATCATTGTAGCAAGCAGAATGGAAGTAGATCGCCCTTCCTTTTGCGTTTCGCTGTATGTCGGAAGTAGTCGGGCAACTTCACCCGATAGCACGTATTCTGGACGTTCCATCTTTCCCTCCACCTCTGTGTCCAGCAGCGTAGCGAAGAAGTTACGAATTTTGCAATTTTTGATTGTGCATCGATTGCAGCGACTTGGCGGTCGCCTAGTCTGCGTCACCCCTTGCAGGCTGCGGTTTGACGGCCACCCGTCCGATGAAGGCCAGAACCATTGCGATACTCGCGACCATGGCCAGTGTCGCGAGGAGATAAGGCGCACCGGGCAGATGGATTGGGGCGTCGTCACCGGTGAATGCTGAGAAAAGGCCGGTCATCACAAGCGGCGTGAAGATTGCCGTAAGACCCATCACACTGGTGATCGCGCCCTGCAGTTCGCCTTGTTCTGTTTCTGATACCTGTTTGGACAGAACGGAACGCAGGGCGGATGAGCCGATGCCAACCATGGCAAAGAAGACCGTGGCCACGTACATCATCCAGCTTTGGGTGGCGAGGGCATATCCCAGAAAGCCGATGCCCGCACAGGTGAAGCCGATGAGGATGGCCCGCTTTTCTCCCAGTCGCGGGACGGCAACGCCGGTGAGCCACCCCATGGAGAAGATGAGGCAGATGCCGACAAAGCCCAGCGACCAGCCGACATCGCCTGCATCCCATCCGAATTTGTACATGGTGTAGAACGCCCAGATGGACGGGTTGGCATCATGGCCGATCTGGTAGAAGACCATCGCAATCAAGAGGCCAAGCAGACCGGGATGTTTGGCGATCATGCGGACCGCACCGATGGTATTGGCGCGCTTGATGTCGAAGGCGCGGCGTTTGTCCGGTGGCAGGCTCTCGGGCAACAGCAGGAACCCATAGGCAGCATTGGCAAAGGCAAGGATGGCAGCCAGGTAGAATGGCGCGCGCGCACTGTCTGCAAAGTCTGCGACCAGACCGCCCAGCACCGGCCCGAGCATGAAGCCGGTGCCCCATGCGGCCCCCAGCAATCCATAGGACTTGGCCCGGTCATTGGCCGTGGTGACGTCTGCAATATAGGCATTGGCGGTGGTGAAGGTCGCCGCGGCAATGCCTGACATGGTCCGGCCGACAAGCAGCCACCAGATGTTTGGCGCCAGCGCCATAATCAGGTAATCGATGCCAAGAACGGTGAGACCAATGATGAGCACCGGGCGCCGGCCAAAGCGGTCCGACAAATTGCCAAGCACCGGTGCAAACAGGAAGCTCATCAGGGCATAGATGAAAATGAGCGCACCGCCCCACAGGGCTGCGTCAGACAGGTCGAGCTCTGTCACCTCAGTGATCAGACTGGGCAAAACCGGTACGATGATGCCAAGGCCGATTGCATCAATCAGGATTGTGATGAGCAGGAACGGCAGGGCGCGTTTTGCAACCGGGTTTGGTGTGGCATCGGCCCCGCTGGTCACCTCTTAGCCTCGCTCACGATAGAGCAGGGACTTGACGCCGTTCTTCTTGAAGGGCTGCCATTTGCCTTCCGGCTGTGCCAGCCGATCCGCAATGGCATAGAGTGCCAATGCGTTGACGCCAATGCCAATATGGGTTGCCGGGATTTCAATGTTTTCCGTATGCGGATGAACATCTTCGCGGCAGGTCTGCCAGGGGACGACACCATCATGGCGCGTATAGAGGGCTGTGCAGGGAACCGGCGGTGGCGTACGCAGGCGTTCTGCCAGCGCTTCGTCCACATAATTGTTGTCCATGCGCATGCCGGCGGCGAAGGGGCTTGCCAGCGTAATGACCTGGCGGACCAATCGGGGCGAGCGGCGGGCAAGTTCCCGGGCATAGATACCGCCGAGTGACCAGCCGATGATGGAGACACGACGGCCAACGCGACCTTCAATTTCTTCGAGGCGCGCCATCATGCCGGCACGCAGCTCGGCATTGGGGCCAAGGTTGCGGCCCAGCTTCCACGGATGGACCGAGTAGCCCAGCTCGCGAAGGAAGCGGCGCATGATGGCCATGGAGGTGTCAGATGCCATAAGGCCGGGGAGGGTCAGCACCGGCTGACCATCGCCACGCGGGCTGAGGCTCATCAGGGCTGGCAGGGACGCGGGCAATGCGCCAAGCTCAAGAATGGCGCGGCCCTCGCCTAGAACATCGCGGAAGCGCATGGTTTTTGGCAATGACGGAATACGTTGCACGGGATGAGTCCGTTTTATGATTTCTGTGGTGGCCATCGGCGGTTGAAATAGCCTAGCATGTAATTAAATGACCGTGGGTCATGTATAAGGAAAGTCTTACGGGCGCCTCTCAAGGGTGTTGGGCGACTCCGTTTGGACAATATCAGGGAGAGAGACGTATGGCGCGGGAATTTGGAATGCGGTCTACAGCCGCAGACGTGGTTGAAGGGCTGGACCTCTCTGGCAAAGTCGCAATCGTGACCGGTGCTTCATCGGGGCTGGGTGTTGAAACAGCGCGGGCGCTGGCCGGCGCCGGGGCGCATGTGATCATTCCCGGACGTAGCCCTGACAAGCTCAAGACTGTGGTTGATGACATCAAGAAGACCACCGGAAATGACAGTGTTGAGACCGGAGCGCTTGATCTTGGCGATCTGGACAGCGTGCGCGCGTTCGCTGACGGGTTTGTCGCAACCGGCAAGTCACTCGACATTCTCATCAACAATGCGGGCATCATGGCGACGCCGCATCGCAAGACGGCACAGGGTTTTGAGAGCCAGTTCGGCACCAATCACCTCGGCCATTTTGTGTTGTTCGGGCATCTGCTGCCTGCACTTGAAAAGGCTGACGGCGCGCGGGTTGTTGCCTTGTCGTCAACGGGGCACCGCATTTGCGATGTCAGCTTGGATGACCCGAATTTCGAGACAACCGAATACGAGAAATGGACCGCGTACGGACGGGCAAAAACAGCCAATGCGCTGTTTGCACTTGAGCTGGACAAGCGGTTCAAGGATCGGGGCATTCGTGCCTTTTCCGTCCACCCTGGTGGCATCATGACCGGGCTACAACGCGACATGGATCCTGAGGAGTTCAAGGTGCTTGGCTGGGTTAATGACAAGGGTGAAGTGCACCCGGGCTTCAAGACGGTCGAGCAGGGCGGCGCTACCGCAGCGTGGTGTGCAACGGCACCTGAGCTAGAAGGTGAGGGCGGGTACTACTGCGAGGACTGCCACAAGTCCGAACATGTAACACCTGAACGGATGGCGGAAATTCGTGGCGGCGTTCTGCCTCATGCGCAGGACCCCAAAACCGCCGCTGCCCTTTGGACTAAGTCTGAAGAAATGGTAGGAGAGCAGTTCGCCTAACTCCTTCCCCCAACGAGGCCCCTCATGCGCATCGGTACGCCGCTTTCTCCTTCTGCCACCCGTATCATGCTGCTGGGGTCCGGCGAACTGGGCAAGGAAGTGGCGATAGAGCTTCAGCGTTTCGGCGCTGAAGTGATTGCCGTGGACCGCTATGCAGGTGCCCCGGCCATGCAGGTGGCACACCGCTCCCACGTCATAGACATGACCAAGGGCAACGAGATCCGCCGCGTGGTCCAGGCCGAGCGGCCGCACATCATTGTGCCCGAGATCGAAGCGATTGCGACCAGCGAACTCGCAGCCATCGCCAAAGAGGGTGTCGCGGAGGTCATCCCAACAGCTGAAGCAGCACAGCTCACCATGAACCGCGAGGGCATTCGGCGGGTGGCGGCAGAGGAACTTGGTCTGCCGACCTCCCCTTATGCCTTTGCCACAAGCGAGCGGGAACTTGGCAAAGCCGCTGCCGATATCGGGATGCCGGTGTTCGTCAAGCCGGTCATGTCGTCCTCGGGCAAGGGACAGAGCTTTGTTCAAAGCGCCGAGGAAGTGTCCGACGCGTGGGCCTATGCCCTGCAGGCGGGACGGGTGGAAGAAGCCCGGGTCATCGTCGAAGGACGCATCGACTTTGACTATGAAATTACGCTTCTAACCGTTCGGTCGCTGGATGCGCAGGGGGCGATTGAAACATCGTTCTGCGCACCGATCGGGCATCGTCAGGAACACGGGGACTATGTGGAAAGCTGGCAGCCCCAGGCCATGTCGGAACGGGCCCTGGCAACGGCGCAGCAGATTGCAGCCAAGGTCACGACGCGGCTGGGTGGTCGTGGTGTCTTCGGTGTCGAGATGTTTGTGAAGGGCGACGAAGTGTGGTTCTCCGAGGTCAGCCCGCGCCCCCATGATACAGGGCTGGTAACGCTCGGCTCTCAGCGTCAGAGCGAGTTTGCACTCCATGCGCGCGCCATTCTGGGCCTTCCCGTGTCGGCAGGGCTCGCTCAGCCGGCGGCCAGCGTAGGCGACGAGCTGTCCATCAGCGTTGTGAATCGGGATAGCGACGCAGCCGCGCAGCACACCCTTACCGCAATATCCGAGCCCAAAATGTGCAATCGTCTCGGGGGTGAGTTTGCGAACCCGGCTCAGAT
>JBCBUN010000196.1:0-4642 GCA_039818145.1 Pseudomonadota bacterium | reverse complement strand
CACCGCAGCTATGACATTCTTGATGCGGTGGGACGGTGCAATGACCTCATGGCCCGCAGCGGTGAGCTGACGCACTGTGGGTGCCCCTACAAAGCCACTCCCCCCTGTTACAAGAACCCGCATCAGGTGCCCTCGAAGTCGGGATAGTTTGCATCACGATCGCCAATCACTTCGGGCATCATCGGCCACTCGATTGAGAAAGCAGGATCATTCCACCGTACGCCGCGCGCAAGGTCGGCGACGTACTCGGCACCCATCAAGTAGAGCACCTGACTGTCATCCTTGAGGCTGATAAAGCCATGCGCGCATCCGGCGGGGATGACCTGTGCACGTGCGTTGTCCTGGCTTAGTTCCGTGCCGGTCCACTGCAGATAGGTCTTTGACTGAGGTCGTAGATCCAAAGCGACATCCCAGATGGAGCCACGTTCGCACCTTACGATCTTCGGGTCCGGGGTCGGAGCGGCCTGGTAGTGCAGTCCGCGCAGTGTCCCTTTGCGCGCATTGTAAGACACGTTGGCCTGGGACAGATGGAACTCATATCCAGCGTCGGCCAACTCCTGGGGGCAGAAGGAGCGCGCGAAAAACCCGCGCTCATCCTCGTGAGGATCTATGTCCAGATGCGCCACACCTTCAATGGCTGTTGGCGTGATGATCACGGCAGTATCGTCAGCTTAGGTACCGCAACAGCAAAGCGGCCGCCCCAATCATGGATATGAGACATGCTGGCGGCGACTTCCTCTGCAATATTCCACGGCAAAATCAGCACATAGTCCGGCTTGTGTTCTGAAAGCGCATCGGGCCCGTGAACGGGTATGCGGCTACCTGGCAAAAGAGTGTTTTGCTTCATGGGGTTGGCATCGACCACGAAGCTGATGTCGTTGGATGTGACGCCGGAATAGTTGAGGAGGGTATTTCCCTTGGCTGCCGCACCATACCCGGCGACGGTCTTGCCGTCTGACTTCGCCTTTTCAAGGAAGGCCAGAAGACCGGATTTGATTGCGTCGACTTTTTCAGGGAACCCTTCATAGGTTGTGATGGTGGCGATGCCGAAATCAGCTTCTTTCCGGCGAATGGCTTCAAGCCCGCTTTCCGCCTGGCGGGTGCTGGCTGAGTGGCACGCCCAAACTCGCAGGCTGCCGCCATGGGTTGGCAGTTCTTCCACATTGAAGACACGCAGACCATGACGCTCAAAGCATTTCTCAACCGCGTGCAGGGACAGGTATGAGAAGTGCTCATGATAGATCGTATCAAACTGAACTTTTTCCAGGAGGTTGAGGATGTGCGGGAATTCGAAACTCGCTACACCGTCCTCTGCCATCAATGCAGGAAAGCCGGAAACAAAGTCGTTGATGTCAGGCACATGGGCCAGCACGTTGTTGGCTGCAATTACCGATGCCGCCCCATAGGTGCCGCGCAGCTTTGTTGCGCTATCGCGACCGAAGAACTCCGTTTCTGTTCTAACACCGCGCTCTCGAGCTGCTTCGGCTGCATCAAGGGCCGGATCGATGCCGAGGACCGGCAAGCCCGCCTTGACGAAATGCTGAAGGAGATATCCGTCGTTCGACGCGACCTCAGCAATCAGGTCGTCAGGACCCAGATCAAATTTTGAGATGGCCTGCTCAGCGTATTTGCGTGCGTGCTCAACCCAGCCCGCGGAGAAGCTGGAGAAATAGGCGTAGTCTCGAAAAATGGCTTCCGGCGGTACCACATCGTCCACCTGCACAAGGAAGCAGGTTTCGCAGACGCGGGCATGCAGCGGATAGTACTCGTCCGGCGTGGCGGCTTCCTCTGGTGGGACATAGGAGTTTGCCAGCGGTGTTTTACCGAGGTCCACAAGCGTGCGGGTGAGTGGTGCGCCGCAGGAGCGGCAGGCTGGCGCAGTCATTGTTCGGGTCCACCATAGAGGGCTGGAAGTGTGCTGAGCGGGTTGGTCACCAAAATTCATGCCACGGGTCAGCGAGCGTGCCAAGCCATGATGCTGACAAGCTGATATTCAGCTTAATTTCCGTCCTTGTCCGCTTCAGCCTGTGCCTTGGCCAGGCCCTCGTCGATCGACAAGTATTTGAAGTCTGGAAACGCGGCGTAGGTGGCTGACGCGTCAAACGGCCGATAGCCATTGTGAGGCATTTCGCCGACGCGGGGCGACCCTTCAATGGTCGATTTGCCACCTGCAAGGGCATTGGCCTTCTCAGCGATCTCCTTGAAGGAAGCGACTTCGCCGGTTGTGATATTGAGAACGCCGGTGCTCTTCTGGCGGATGATGCGGGAAATCAGTGTACCGACATCATCAATGTGGATGTGATCGCGGCGTTCTTCGCCTTCACCGAAGAGCGTGATGGTCTGACCGGTGTTTGACAGTCGGCGGAAGCGATTGGGGCCGTAGCCATTGTGGGGATCGCCTGCGCCGTAGAGGAGACTTGGGCGCACTACGGCAAAAGGCGTGTCGCCCACCACATCTGCCAGAGCTACTTCGCGCGCCAGATGCATGACCCCATGCAGACTGCCTGGCTCAGCGCAGGAGCTTTCGTCCAGCGGGCCGTCCTTGTCCTTGTAGACAGCATCCGAACTCACATAGACCACGTGCGCGGGCGTGACCTTCGCCAAGGCCTCGGAGATTGGAGCCAACATCTGCAGGTTCTCGATGAGCATCTGCTGATTTTTGACCGGCGCCCGGGCGGAGACGATCACCAGTGTGGTCTGCGGCGTCAAAAGTGCAGCCAGCTTGTCCGCGGCGCCGTCAGCGAGAAGGTCGAGATCCTTGCTGGAGAGCGCGGTGCAGTCCGCGCCTGCTGCCTGCAGATGACGGGCGGTTGCTGCGCCGACAAATCCTGCACCCAGAATGACCGTGTTTTCCGGGTTGGCTGGCGTCGTGTTGAGGTGCGTAAGGCTCATGGGTCGTTCTCTCCTGTTGGAGTGTCGTTATGGCGCGGGAGATTGCCC
Organism: Pseudomonadota bacterium; assembly: GCA_039818145.1. GTDB lineage: Bacteria > Pseudomonadota > Alphaproteobacteria > CGMCC-115125 > CGMCC-115125 > Pyruvatibacter. The sequence goes on along the minus strand of JBCBUN010000196.1, from coordinate 1,702 downwards.
CAGGGCAAGCTGTGTTCTGTAGCAGTGCATCCAGATGGCAAAGCGGTCATAGGGGACGACAGGCTGTTTCAATAGCTCAGGTCCTTCCCAAAGGCGCAATTCGCTGCCTTCGCCAAGGACCATGTCATCTACCTGGGCGGCCTTGATGGGCACTTCGAAGAAGGCGCGGTCGATGATGCCGCCGCCGGCAAAGCCAAAATCAAAGGTGAAGCGGGTGAATTCTTCAGCACCTAGCAGCGTTGAGTCCAAGGCAAGTTCCTCGTGGAGCTCGCGGTGCAATGCCTCAAGATGTGTCTCGCCCGGCTCAAGGGCGCCGCCAAAACACCCCCAGTGATTGGGGAAGAAGATCGTCGGAATGTCGTCGCGCAGCTGAACCAGATATCGGCCGTGTTCGTCAACGATCAGGGCAACCGCGGCGGGGGCCGGAGACAGAGGCCCTACCGGTTCCAGATAAGCCAGGTCGCCGGGCGTTGTCATTTTGCGGCTTCAACCAGTTTCTTGTACTCGGCCAGTGCATTGTCCACTGAACCGTCATACATCATGTTGCCATGCTCGAAGACCATGGCCCGGTTGCACCACTTCTTCATGATGTCTGCGGAGTGGGTTGCGACAACCATGACGCTCGATTTTTCGACGAATTTCTCAAGGCGTGCCTGGGCCTTGTCGACAAAGGTCGCGTCACCGGCCCCAATCAGTTCGTCGAACAGAAGTATCTCTGAGCTAACAGCGGTGGTGATGGCGAAGGCCAGTCGCACAAGCATGCCGGTGGAGTACGTCCGCACCGGCAGATCGATGTAGTCGCCCAGCTGGGCAAACTCCATCACTTCGGGTGTGATTTCTTCTGTCTCAGCCTCTGAGAGGCCGAGCAGCACAGAGCGGATCATGATCAGCTCACGGCCGGTTGCATCCGGTGACATCCCTTCGGTCAGGTTGAATAGGGGCATGACCCGTCCGCGTGTTTCCATTGTGCCGGTTGCGGGCTCGTAGATACCTGCCAGCGTCCTGAGCAGTGTTGTCTTGCCCGAGCCATTGTGGCCGATGAGGCCAACGCGCTCGCCGTCCTTGATAGTGAAAGACACGTCTTTCAATGCGCGCACAAAGCTGCGGTGTCTTGTGCGCTCAAGGGTGCCACCCACATGCACAGATCCGCTTGACCGCGGAATGTGGTTGAGAAACAGCATATGCCGCAAGGACTGCGAGCTGGCGTCGAATACCGGGTACTCGACATTGACCATGTCGGCGATCACACGTTCCATAGTTCTAGATCCAATAAGGGATGCGGGCGCGTGTGCGCGCGTACAGGAAGAGCGTAAAGAGGCACCCGGCCAATGCCGTGCCGCCGGCAACATAGTAGTTTGTCGCGCTTGGCATGTTCTCGATCATGGGGGCACGGACAACTTCAATCACGTGATAGAGCGGGTTCAACTGAACCAGCTGGGTGGCGCGCCCGCCGCCGAGTTGTTCTGGTGCATAGAGAATGGGCGTTGCCCAGAACAGTACCGTAAAGGCGTTCTGGATAATCATCTGCACGTCGCGGAACCGCGCTGCAAGGATGGCCGCCGCAAATGATGCCCACGCCAGGTTGATGCAGAACAGCAGCAGACCAAACAGCCCCACAAGATAGTGCCAGCCCGGGTACATGCTGTAGATCGCTGCAACGACGAAGAAGATGACGATCAGGTGGAAGAAGATGATGATGTTC
>JBCBUN010000195.1:0-4648 GCA_039818145.1 Pseudomonadota bacterium | reverse complement strand
CTGGCCGTCGGGTTTGCCCTTGGTATCTATCTGCTGCCCATTCTCACCGCGCCGGAAGGGCCGGGAGAAGAGGTGCTGGCGCAGAGTGCGGCGTCAGCCGTCTATGAAGCGGAGTTTACTCGTGAGCTGGCGGGCAGTGACTTCCTGCATTGGGGTGAAGGGACCGTCAGCATTACGCCGACGCAAGTGGTGCACAAAGGTGCACTTGCTCCGGGACCGGACTATCAGCTGTATCTGGCATCCGAATTTGTTGAGGACGAAGCGGGCTTTGAACGCATCAAGGCATCAGCCAAACGTATTGGCAGCATCAAGACCTTTGACGGATTTCTGGTGGACGTGCCGGACGGTGTGAATGTCGCCGACTACTCCACCGTCATCGTGTGGTGCGAGAGCTTTGGCGAATTCATCACGGCTGCGGAGTATCAGTAGAACTCAAGCTAGACCTTTCTGCCAAAGGTTTGCCGAGTGTTCTCAGATGCCGGAGCAGCGCGCCCGCATGCATTGCAACGACCCTGTTTCCCACCTGTCGCACTTCTACCCCCTTGGGGATTTTATAGAAGGCGGCCGGGTGGCTGAATAGAAACTCCTGACCAACGCGCTTTCCAATCGTGATGTGATCAAACTGTAGACCCGGTAACAATCCGCCACACTTAGCAAACTCAAGTCCAACCGCCCTTTCCGGAATTTCTATCTTGTGGTGATCAGGCTGCGAGTAAGAGTCTCTCAGCCATGCGTCAGGTTCCTTCCAATGCTTCAGAAACAGCAGATACTGCTCACCGACTATCAAAGACCCATGCCGCCCGAAGGTGATCTGCGTAGGGGTTGGGTTGCTTTGTAGGGATCGGATCGGCTCTATCACGGTCCCCTCATAGTAAAAGCCGCAAGTGTCCCAATCTGTTTTGCGTTTTGTGGATGACGTGACTTCGATCACGGCAACCATGTCGGATGCGTCGTGCCTGTGCTGGAACTGCACGAAGTAAGTCGTGGCATGTGCGCCGTGCGGACTTGCTAAGCCAATGAAGAAAGCAGCCAGCGCGATTGCCGCCAAATGGTGGGCTCTTCCACCCTGCCGAAATTTGAGTAGAGCCATACCGCCTCTAGCTGCGTGGTGTCTGTGCCAGGGCTGCATGAAGGACGCCGAGCCATGGGGCCTGTTCTTCCATGGGGGCGGCTGAGCGGATCAGGCCGCGGCCAAGCGCGTCATCCCAGGTGAGTGTGCCTGCCAGCAGATTGTCGATCACATAGCGTGTCGTGAAGAAGCGTGGGCCTTCGCCTTCGAGGCTGATACCGCGCAAATCTGCGCTCGGGCCACCGGTGCTGGCTGTCAGTTCCAGCCAGCGGAATTCATGGATCAGCAGAATGTGGGCACTGCCATCAATGTGCGGCCCGGCTGACAGGCCTGAAAGACGCTCATCAAGAGCAGCAACGGTGATGCTGGTCTTGTCGGCGCGCCACTCATGTTGCAGTTGCCCGGTTTCGGGTGTCCATCTGTCGCCGTGCAGGGATCCCTTCTCCGATTCAGCCACTTCGGCCTGAAGAACGCCTTCGGCTTCCGGGAAGATATTGAACAGCATGGCCAGCATGACAGCGCCGCCGCACGCCGACGCAGGCGTGGCGAGCATTGATGCAATGACGGCAGTTCCTGCCAGTCGACTCAAACGGTTCATTCCGTTTTCCCCTGTTACCCGCCTCTTTTCTTCGGTTCTTTGCAGGCTTTGCGCTGAGTGTAGCACATCTTGAGGACAGCACCTGACCGGCAGCGTGCGGCTTTTATCCCGGCAGAACCCAGAAGCCAGCCCGCGGGAAATGCACGACGACTTCGCCGACGCGATCGTCCTGACGCTTGATGGCAATGTGATTGGCGCTGGACGACACGAGCGTGCCTGCGATTGGGTCCCGGCCATAGTCGTCGGCCATCACCTGAACCGCCATGCCGGGCTTGAGGCCGTTTGGTTCGCTGGGGTCGTCCTGTTCAACCGTCGTGCTGGTGGCCTCTTTGGCAATCGCAATGGCGTCGTCGGTGCTCATCTCGTGACGCGTGCCGTGACCCAGATTCTTGACGCGCAGTTCCCAGGCTGTCAGCGCCTTGAAGCTGTCGAACACGGCAGCGCCCGCCGGGTTCACCGTGCGCACGAACCAGATGTTGTAGTAGGCGGCGGCGTCCGCGAGGCCAGGTGCGTCTCCGCCGAGGAACTTGCGACCATCCGCCAGCTGGCCTTCGAGCAGGCCCATATGGGCGCGAAGCTGCTCGGTCATGATGGGGACAGCCTGTTTCATCTGGTCGGTATCAAACGGTCGACCCATGAGGGCTTCGCGGTCCTTCTTGAAGCTTTCATCCACATGGTCGCCAATGCCACCAAAGATGACGGCAACTGCCGCCTGGAAAATTTCGCGGTCAGTCCAGAACCCCAATGCTGCGCCCAGGCCGTTGCCGTCCGGCAGGGTCGTGGTGGGGAAGCGACGGTCCAGCTCGCGGATAATGACCTGACTGTCGCAATAGATGTCTGCGCCAATCTGCATCACCGGAATCTTGCGATAGCCGCCTGTCAGACACACCAGGTCAGGCTTGGGCATGATGACCGGCTGGTCGACGGCGTGCCACTCGGTGTTCTTGATGCCGAATACAACGCGCACTTTTTCAGAGAACGGCGATACGTCGTATTGATGGAAGATGATCTTGTCGGTCATGGGAAAAGCTCCGAAGGCGGATAAAGGAATTATGAGAAGGGCCAGACGAAACGAATGGTGTCGTTTTTGACGCCATCGACCACAATGTCGAGACCGCCGGAGCGCACCATCCACTCAAGGCGGTGATCACGATACTGGCGCTTGAACTGGCCGGTTGAGATGAGGTCGCCAACCTGTGCCATGTCGCTGAGGGAGGCGACGGCCTCTTCCTGCGTTGGTTTGACGGAAGGTCGCTCATTGGCGCGGGCCAGCCACTGGCCAAGGGGACTGTCTGCCTTCGGGCCCAAGTCAAAGCCTGCAGCGCCATTGACGAGCGGCGCGATGGCGCAGTCGGCATAACCGAACGTGTCGCCCCCGAACCATTGGCCGTCCGCCAGATGAGCTTCGAGCCAGGCGTGGGCCTGCGCCAGTTGCTCAGCGGCAGCGGCAGTCAGCCTGTCTGCGTCAGCGCCGGTCGCGCGCTTGAAGAAATGGATTTCGCCCAGCGCCCAGGTGATGGCCTCGTAGTGGGTGTCCATCACTTCTTCGAGCATGCGTGCGTGCGCACGCTCTGCCGGTGCCTTGGGCAGCAGGGCGGGGCTGGCCCAGGTTTCTTCGATGTATTCAAGGATGATGGTCGACTCGAAGAGGGTGATGTCCCCATGGATTAGCGCCGGGACTTCGATGCGTGGGGATGCATCGCGAAACTCGCCGCCGGCAAGGCCGGTGCCGATCGAGTCCGGCAGCTTTGCCGTGAACGCGACGCCTTTTTCGCGCAGGGCGATCTTGCACTTCTGGGCATAGGGCGACAGCGGGTGTTCGTAGATCGTGACGTCTGCCATGGGGTCGGCCTTTTCAGGATGCGTTTGATAAACCAGTTGCGATCTTCTCAAGGCGACCTTCCGGCACCGGACCGGACTCGATGTCGATGTCCATGGTCTCGAGGAAGGAACAGACCATCTGATAGACGCCGATGACAACGAGAAGTTCTGCTGTCTGGTTATCTCCCAGGTGCGCGTGCACCGCATTGAAGGTCGCGTCTGATGCGCGGGTGTTTTCAACCACGTCGTCAGCGAAGGCGAGGGCCGCGTTCTCGATGTCAGTGAGAAGCGGCGAGGGCAGCGGTGCCCCTGCGGCCATGATGCGGTCTTCGGCCATGCCCAGCTCGCGGGCGACGCGTTCGTGGTGCCAGACTTCATATTGGGCACTGCGGCTGTGGCCGACGCGCAGGATCACCAGTTCGCGCAATTCGGGATCAAGACTGCCGTCGTTGAGGTAGGAATTGACCAGCGCCATGAAGGGCCCAAAGGCAGCGCCGGACCGGGCCATCATCTTGAAGACGTTGAGGTCCGGCAGGTCGGCCAGAAGGGCTGCGTTTTCAGGTGTGATGTCGCTTGTCTCAGGATAGGGGATGCGTGGCACGTATCAGCCTCTGCGTTTATCGAGTTCGGCCATCCAGCCAAACAGGGTGGCGGTGTCCGGGCGCGGGTCACCTGAGAATTCGTGATAGAGGGTTGCGACGTTGACGGCGATGCGTTCGCCATCGCCCCAGCTGTCATAATCGCTCATGTCGATGTCCTGCGCTGCTTCAAAACAGGAGAGGCCGGCGTCGTAGCGCTTGCGGGCTTCGTCGCGGACATAGACCAGGTATTGCTGCAGGGCTTTGACGCCGCGCTTGTCCGTGATGGGGCCATGGCCGGGCACGACAGTGTCCACGTCCATGGCGCAGATGGCGTCGCAGGCATTGATCCAGTTTTCAACAGGGCCTTCCCACAGGATGGGGTGGCCTTCGATGAAGAGAATGTCGCCGGTGTAGACGGTCTTGTTGTCAGGCACGTGCACGATGATGTCGCCGGGCGTATGCGCCGGACCGACACTCAGCAGGTGTACGTCCTTGTTGCCGACCTTGCGGGTGAGGGAGCCCTCAAAGGTGGTGGTCGGCAGGGTGGGTGTCACGCCCTTGAAGTCAAACACGCCAAAG
>JBCBUN010000194.1:0-4662 GCA_039818145.1 Pseudomonadota bacterium | reverse complement strand
CCCACGACGTGGGTCTCTTTCAGCACACCAAACGTGCCGCCATGGCCTGCGCAGCGCTCGACCGGCGTCACCTTGGCATCAGGAATGAGCTTGAGCATCTCAACAGCCTTGGCGCCCATGTTCTGCGCGCGGGCGTGGCACGCCAGATGAACCGCAACACCGCCGTCCAGAGGCTTCATGCCATCGGCGAGGCCTTCCTTCTTGGCTATGTCCACGATGTACTCATCGATGTCTTTGACGGCCTTAGACAGGGCGATGACATTGTCATCGTCGGGCACAATCAACGGCCACTCGAATTTCATCATCAAGCCACATGAGGCAATGAGAGTGACGATGTCCCAGCCTTCATCGACCAGCGGGCGCAGGTCTGCGGACACCTTCTTTGCCTGCTCGGCGACACGCTCAAGGTCGGCCTGTTCCAGGAACGGCATGCCACAGCAGCCAGGGTAAACCGGCTTGGCTGTCACGCCCTGGCGGGCGAGCACTTTGAGCGCCGCTTCGCCCATTTGCGGGTTGTTGTAGTTGCCGTTGCAGGTGGCAAACAGCGCCGCCTTGCGGGTTGTTGCCTTGCCGTCAGCGGAAGGGGCAAGAGTGCCGGCATTCTCATGGGCTTTGGCGCGCATCATCAGCGTCTTGCCCGCGAATGTCGGCAGCTCGGCCTTGGCATCAATGCCCGCCACTTTTTCCATTACCGGGCGTGTGAGCTTGTTGTCTTTTTTCGATCCCCAATTGGCAAGGCCTGCCATGGGCCGGATCATTTTGCCATTGCGGTCCATCTCGGCGAGCTGACGGGCAGTGACGTTGCCTGCTTCACCGTTCTGTGTACGGACCTTTCGATACCGCAGCATGAGATGGGGGAAATCGAGATTGAATTCGTGGGGCGGCACGTAGGGGCACTTCGTCATGAAGCACATGTCACACAGGGTGCAGGCTTCTTCGACGGGGCCGAACTGATCGGACGTCACGCTGTCGAGTTCACCACTCTCGCTGTCGTCGATCATGTCAAACAGGCGCGGGAAGGAATCACACAGATTGAAGCAGCGTCGGCAGCCATGGCAGATGTCAAAGACGCGGCGCAGCTCTTCGTCGAGCTTGGCTTCGTCGTAAAACTCGTCGCTCTTCCACTCGATGGGATGCCGGATGGGTGCTTCTAGGCTGCCTTCTGCCATGAGTCTTTTTGCCTGTCGTTTTTGAGTGGTCGCGTACCCTGAACAAGCAGCTTGAACAGGCCGCTTGAACAAGCGAGGGCCGGGAACATGTCCCGGCCCTGTTGTCTGTCGGACGTGACTTAGGCGTCCATGCCGTCGAGGGCTTTCTGGAAACGACCCGCGTGGCTCTTTTCAGCCTTGGCAAGTGTTTCGAACCAGTCAGCGATCTCGTCAAAGCCTTCTTCGCGCGCTGTGCGGGCCATACCCGGGTACATGTCTGTGTACTCGTGGGTTTCACCGGCAATCGCGGCCTTCAGGTTCTTGTCGGTCGCGCCGATCGGCTCGCCTGTTGCCGGGTCACCGACTTCTTCCATGAACTCGAGGTGGCCATGGGCGTGGCCGGTTTCACCTTCGGCAGTGGACCGGAACACGGCTGCAACATCGTTGTAGCCTTCAACGTCCGCCTTCTGCGCGAAGTAGAGGTAGCGGCGGTTGGCCTGGCTTTCGCCGGCAAAGGCTTCTTTCAGATTTTCCAGGGTCTTGGACTCAGCGAGTGACATTTTAGGGGATCCTCCTCAATCGAAACTCGGGCGAAACTCGGGTGAGACTGGCCGCGCAGGTGTCTGTGAACAGGCAGGCGCGGGCCATCGCCATACCCTGCAAACGTAGTTGCAGGCCCTGCCCTGTCAAGACTGGAACAGGTCTAAACAGTGCCCAAACGCTTTGTTTTAGAAAGTATTTTTGCGATCAATTCGCAGCTACAGAAGGCCTGTTTCAGCGCCTCATCGCCAAGTCTTTGAAGCCAAAGACCTATCGGCGTCAGCGATCGGTTTTGGCGCTTTGAACACGCACGATCACCTCGACACGCTCCAGAGCGGCCCCGTCCGGCACCTGTGGAAGCCCCGTCACGGTAATGCCGTCACCGGGAATGTCTTCAAGGCGCGCATCATCCACATGATAGAAATGATGATGATCGCTGAGGTTGGTATCGAAATAGGTGCAACCGCCATCGACCACGACCTGGCGCAGCAGGCCCGCATCGGTGAACTGGTGCAGGGTGTTGTACACCGTGGCCAGGGAGACCCGCACGCCTCCCCTGGAGGCTTCCGCGTGAAGCGCCTCCGCTGTCACATGACGGTCGCCGCCATCAAACAGCAACCGCCCAAGAGCAAGCCGCTGACGTGTAGGGCGCAGGCCTTTGTCGCGCAGCGCCTGAAGCGTCTGGGCGTAGGGCCGGTCGCCGCCCATGGCGACCTCGCTGGCTGATGCAGGGGCTGTGGAAACTGGGTTCGTCATGGCTTTGCGGCCCTGAGAGGAGGGTAGGCCTTTGGGCCCATCCCTCTTTGGAATGATTACAACAACACCCAAAATGTGGTGTGTCTCAATGACTTGTCAAGACACGAGGCCGCGCGAAACCGAGCTCAGATCAGGCGGAAACACTGTTTCTGCGGTTTTTTCGAGCTCATCCAGCGTCCACCAGCGCATTTCCTGCAGCGCCTGACGCTCGCTTTCCTCGGTGCCGCCGGTGAAAACCGGGTCGCCGGCCGCGCAGGTGCCGTGGAAGAAAACATCCCGGCCGCGCCACTCATGGCCGTTCACTTCAAAAATGCTTTCGTGGACATGCACGGGGCCTTCGAGCGCAACAGTAAGCCGGAGTTCCTCATCCAGTTCGCGGATGGCGGCTTCGAGATCGCTCTCATCATCCTCCGCGCGCCCGCCCGGCGTGGCCCAGAACTCGAAGGGCTCGTTGTTCTTGGTGACGGCAAAGCGCAGCAGCAGCACCCGATAGGTCGGGTCCATCAGTATCACCCTGCCGGTGCGGCGAAGGTCGGGTGCTGCCATTGCTTTGGTCCTTCAGGCTCAGTTCCTAGTCGTCCGTGCGGGTGCGGATCAGCTCATATGGTCCGCCTTTTTCAAGGCCGCGCTGATAGGCCGGGCGATCATGCATGCGCTGGGTGTAGGCAATCAGGTTGTCATAGCCGTCGAGGCCGATGCGGCTGTCTGCTGCTTCACAGATGAAAGTGAGCATGATGTCTGCGCCGGTCAGCTCATCACCCATGAAGAAGAGTTTCGAACCCAGCTCGTCGTTCATGTAGCCCAGATGCAGGGTGATTTCGGCGTCGATCACCGGCTGCAGCGGTTCACCGCCCTCCCCCAGCATGGAGGTGAAGAGCTTCATGAGCAGCGGCACCATGGCGGAGCCTTCCGCGTAGTGCATCCACTCATTGTACTTCTCAAACGTGGCGCTTCCTGGCGCTGGCATGTACTTGCCGCCGCCATAGGTGCGGATCAGGTAGTCAACGGCGGCACCGGACTCGGCAATCATGTTGTCACCGTCTTCGATGATGGGTGACTTGCCCAGGGGGTGTGCTTCCTTGAGCTCAGGCGGTGCCCGGTTGATCTCGTTGCGCTTGTAGAACTTGATTTCATACTCAACGCCAAGCTCTTCGAGCAGCCACAAGATGCGCTGCGAGCGCGAGTTGTTGAGGTGGTGAACAGTGATCATCGGGACATTCTCCGGTCAAATGCAGGGGCGGGGATAAGTTTTCACACCACACAGGCCCCCACTGGCGTGCAGATGCAAGGATTTTCGGCCTTAGTTTTGCTTGATTTTGCTCGCTTTTGCTAATCCCTCGCGTGTGCTACCAACGCGAGCTAAGCAACGAATATCAAGAATACGAAACGCGCCAGGACCGATACCGACCTCATGACAACGATTCAGCACGCCTCAGGCCCCCAGAAGTCCAGTTACACCTATGAAGACCTCATTGAATGCGGTCATTCACGCCTGTTCGGGCCGGGCAACGCCCAGCTTCCGCTGCCGCCGATGCTGATGTTTGATCGGGTCACCGAAATCAACGCGGATGGCGGTGAGAACGGCAAAGGCGAAATGATTGCCGAGCTTGATATCAAGCCGGACCTCTGGTTCTTCCCCTGCCACTTTGAAGGCAATCCGGTGATGCCCGGTTGCCTGGGCCTTGATGCCCTGTGGCAGATGGTGGGCTTCTATCTGGGCTGGACCGGAGCCAAGGGTGCGGGCTTTGCGCTGGGCGTGGGCGAAGTGAAGTTCCGCGGCAAGATCGTGCCGGAGACCAAGCTTGTGACCTATCACGTGACCTTCAAGCGGGTGGTGAACCGGCGGCTGGTGCTTGGCATTGCGGACGGCATCGTGCGCGCCGACGGAGAAGACATTTTTGAGGCGAAGGATCTGCGCGTCGGCCTGTCCACAGCATAAGCGCTGACGGCACGGACTTCGGGCGCAATCGCGCAGACTGACATTTGGGTTGAAGAGGTATCTTGATGAGGCGAGTTGTCGTAACGGGCATGGGCATCGTGTCGTCGATCGGAAACAACACTCAGGAAGTGGCTGCGTCGCTGCGCGAAGCCAAGTCCGGGATTGTCGCCGAGCAGACCTACACGGATATGGGTTTCCGCAGCCAGGTGGCCGGCACCCTCAAGATTGACCTTGAGGAAGTGCTCGACCGCAAGACGCGCCGCTTCATGGGCGACGGTG
>JBCBUN010000193.1:0-4684 GCA_039818145.1 Pseudomonadota bacterium | reverse complement strand
GGCTGGCGTGCTGGCGGTATCATGATCCAGCAGATGCCGGAAGATGGTGGCTTCGTCCGCGATCTGGATCATGATACCGCCAGCACGCCAGCCACCATCAGCTGTGCCGCTCGCATCACGCTCAAACGACTGCGCCACAACAAGCTTGATCAGCGTGGGCAACTGTTCTGAGCGGCGGAAGTAGTCTTCGCCGCAAGCAGCGATGGAGTTACCTTCAAGAGGAACAACACCCTGATAGGAGTTGCGTCCCGGCCCCTGATCAATGGTGAGGGCCATGCTGCCCTTGCCTGTCAGTTGTTCAAGAGTTGGCGTTTCCGTGCCCAGAGCAGCAACGGCATCCGCATCGAAATGAGCATAGCCCCGCAGCCCACCGTCCTTGGTCATGTCGGCAACCAGCAGGTCGACCGGCCCATCGCTTGAGGTTTGAACCGTAAAGCGGCCTTCCAGCTTCAGTGCCGTGCCTAGCATGGATGCAAGCAACAGCGTTTCGGCCACCAGTCGTGATACCGCAGGGGGATAATCATGGCGACCGAGAATGTCGGAGATGACTGGGCCCGTGCGCGCAAGACGGCCACGCACGCTCATGCCTTCAATGGCAAACGGCAGCACCATGTCGTCTGTGGCGTCTAGCACCACATTTGTTGCGGGCGCGTTGGAGGACACAGGTGTTGTCTGGTCCATGATCAGTCCAGACACCAAGCAAGAATGCCCTTTTGGGCATGCAGGCGGTTCTCAGCCTCATCAAAGATGACGGACTGCGGACCGTCGATCACGTCGGCTGTGACTTCCTCACCGCGATGTGCGGGCAGGCAATGCATAAAGATGGCATCGTCATTGGCTGCACTCATGACCGAAGCGGTCACCTGATAGGGAGCCAACAGGTTGTGACGGCGCTCGGCTTCCTTGTCGCCCATCGAGACCCATGTGTCGGTGACAATCGCATCCACGTTTTCAGCAGCTTCATGGGCATCGTTGACCAGGCGCACCTTGCCACCGGCGGCAATGGCATCCTCGATGCATTGCGCAGGCGGGGCTAGTTCGGGTGGACAAGCCAGCATGAGTTCAAAGTCAAAGCGGTGCGTTGCTTCGATCCATGACCGGGCCATGTTGTTGCCGTCACCAATCCACGCTACGCGCTTGCCGGTGATGGGACCGCGATGCTCTTCAAAGGTCATCACATCGGCCATTAACTGACACGGATGCCCATCATCGGACAGGCCATTGATGACCGGCACAGAGGCGTGGTCGGCCAGTTCCTGCATCTTTGCATGATCGTCAGTCCGCAACATGATGATGTCGACATAGCGCGACAGGACACGTGCAGTGTCCGCAACGGTTTCGCCGCGACCAAGCTGCATCTCGCCACCATTGAGCAGAAGCGTTTCACCACCCAACTGCCGCATGCCGACGTCAAACGATACGCGCGTGCGGGTTGATGGTTTCTCGAAGATCATCGCCAGGAGATAACCTTCAAGTGGCTTGTCCGCATCCTGACGACCCTTGGGCCAGCCTGCGCGCGCCTTCTTGGAGGCATGAGACCTGTCGAGAATGCTGCGCAGGGCTGACTTGTCCAGCGTGTTGAGATCGATGAAATTCTTGTGTGTCATGACGCAGACACCTCTTCCTTGCCCGCGGTGCTCTTGGGGGAGAGCTCAGCGCAAACGGCTTCTATGCGAGCAACGGCATCCATTGCTTCGTCTTCTGAAATGATGAGTGGTGGCAGCAGACGCACGACGTTATCGCCCGCGGCAACGGTGAGCAGACCCTTGTCCATGAAGGCCTTCTGCAGCTCGGCATTTGGCTTGACGCATTTAAGACCAAGCATCAGGCCGCGACCGCGCACGGATTCAATGACGTCAGGATATTCATCCGCCAGCATCGACAGCCCCTGAGACAGCCGCCCGGAGACCCGGCGGACATGTTCAAGAAACTCCGGCTTCGAGACTTCATCAACCACCGCACCGCCAACGGCCACGGCAAGCGGGTTACCGCCATAGGTGGAGCCATGTGTGCCCGGTGTCATGCCCTTGGCAGCTTCCGCCGTTGCAAGGCAGGCACCAAGCGGGAAACCACCGCCGATACCTTTTGCTGAGGCCATGATGTCCGGCTCGATGCCCATGTCCTGATAGGCATACAGATGCCCGGTACGGCCGACCCCGCTTTGCACCTCGTCCAGCACGAGCAGCAGACCATGTTCGTCGGCCAAGGCCCGCAGCTGGCGCATGAAGTCTTTTGATGCTTCGCAGATGCCTCCTTCACCCTGAATGGGTTCAATCAGGAAGCCTGCCGTGTTTTCCGTAATGGCAGCTTTGACCGCAGCAAGGTCATTCAACGGCACCTGCACGAAACCGGGTGTCACCGGACCAAAGCCCTCGAGATATTTTTCCTGACCGCCGGCAGCGATGGTGGCAAGGGTCCGACCGTGGAACGCACCTTCGAAGGTGATGAGTTCGAACCGTTCGGGATGCCCGGAGACTGCATGATATTTGCGGGCCATCTTGATAGAGGCCTCAAGCGCCTCCGCACCGGAGTTCGCGAAGAATACCGTGTCGGCAAAAGTCAGGCTGATCAGTTTTTCGGCAAGCGCGGTCTGCCCCTCTACCTGATACAGGTTTGAGACGTGCCAGACCTTGTTGGCCTGCTCAGTCAGCGCTTCAACAAGCTTGGGGTGGGCATGGCCAAGGGCATTCACCGCAACGCCAGCGCCGAAATCCAGATATCGATCGCCATTGGTGGCGACAAGCCATGCGCCCTCCCCTCGCTCAAACGCAATGTCAGCGCGAGCGTATGTCGGGAGTACGGGACTGATAGCGGTATCTGCGGCGTGCGGGGCCACGGTTTCATCCTTCGGCAAAATCGAATGTTTCAAACGCACACGGCCCCGAAATACACGGGGCCGGACGTCGCTTGGGTTCCTCTGGCGCTGAAAATAGAAATGCCGCCGGTCGACGGCGGCATTTCTGAAATCCGTGCCAAAAATGGAGCGGGATTCTTTCGTGGACGCGGGCCCATGTCAATACGCGCCGTGTCCACGGATATCAGCCCTGCGAGACGCTTAGGCCTTGAGCCTAAAGCCTTTTTTGAAGACCCAGTAGCAAAGGCTCCACAGGACCACATTCATGGCGATCAGCACGACAACACCTGTGGCGATAGACCCGTCGGCGTGACCGGTAAACCCGTATCGGAACCCGTCGATCATATAGAAGAACGGGTTATAGCTGCTGATGACCCGTGCAATCTCCGGTAGACGCTCCACGGAGTAAAACGTGCCAGACAGGAAGGCCAGCGGGGTGATGATGAAATTGGTCACCGCCTGCATATGGTCGAACTTCTCCGCCCAGACGCCGGCAAGGACACCCATGAGCGCCAGTGCCAAAGAAGACGCCAAGACAAAGAAGACAACGGCCCACAGATGCGAAATGCCCATGGGGGCGATGAGCGAGATCACCAGCGCTGAGGCGATGGCCACGACCACGCCGCGCGTCATACCACCCAGGGCAAAGGCCACGTTCAATTCGCCGGGAGACAGTGGGGGCATCAGGAAATCCACGGTGCTGCCTTGCACCTTGGAGACCAGAATGGAGGATGAGGTATTGGCGAAGGCATTTTGGATGACCGTCATCATGATGAGACCCGGCCCGAGGAACGCCAGGTAAGGCACACCCGCCACTACAGTGTCTGCACGGCCCATGGCCACCGCGAATACTGCGAAAAACAGAAGCGCCGTCACCACAGGACCGGCGACGGTCTGGGTGAACACTTTCATGAAGCGGCGGACTTCCTTGAGATAAAGCGTCCAGAGACCCAGCCAATTGACTGAACCAAAGCGCCGGACGCCAGGCTCAATGTGCGTTTCTGTCATTCGTTCCCCCTGAACTGCCGCAACGCGGCTGCCGGTGGCGCAATGGCAGATCCCTGCGCCAAAAACCAGCTGTCTTTATGTGGTGTGACCCTTGATGCGGGACGTATGCGCCTGCGGGACCTCGTGCAAGGCCTTTATCCACAGTCGGCGCCCTGGCGACGCATTAGAATCAATATATTGTGGATAACCCCCTATAAAACCACAACATCTCTTGCCGCCGAGTCAGGCCATATAGTAGGTTAACTCAAGGTTAACACGAGATGTTGTGGTTTACACCCAAAGTAACCGCTCATCTGCGATTTGTAGGGGGAAAATGCGATGACGTGGACCGATGAGCGCGTTGAACAGCTCAAGCAGATGTGGCTGGACGGGCTGAGCGCCAGTCAGATTGCAGCCCGGCTGGGCGGCGTCACTCGCAACGCCGTGATTGGCAAAGTGCACCGTCTGGGCCTGTCAGGCCGTGGCGCACCTACCCGCGTCACCCGTCGCCGCCCTGCGGCGCCGCGCGCACCACGTGCAGCGTCTACGGCAGCACCCCGGCGTGAAACGGCCAGCAAGAAGACAGCGGTCGCGCCGGCACCAGAACCCGAAGAGCTTCAGGTCATCAGCGATCCGGATGCCCAGGCGAACCTGTTGGAACTCACCGAACAGACCTGCAAATGGCCGATTGGCGACCCTGGTGATGAGAATTTCCACTTCTGCGGCCAGCGGTCAGCACCCGGCCTGCCCTATTGTGCTGCTCATGCGAAAATGGCTTACCAGCCACTTCCTTCGCGCCGCGAACGCAAGGACCGCCCACGGCAGTTTCCAAACCGGATGATC
>JBCBUN010000192.1:0-4692 GCA_039818145.1 Pseudomonadota bacterium | reverse complement strand
ACAGCAGCAGCCGGAGCAAGTCCTTTGACCAGAACGCCCGTTCCCACCGTGGCAGCCTCGCGGTCCTTCGCGATCTCCAGATACTCCGGCGAATGCGCCCAAGCGTAATAGGCATCCGCATCCGGGAATGACATCATGATGAGCTTGTCATACGGCCAGTCACCCATCAGCAACTCAGGATCTTCGTCTGACACAAGCAACCGACCATCAAACTTTGAAAAGACGTCAAAGAAGCGGCTGGCATATCGGTCATATGTCCGCCGGTCATGAATACAAATGCTCACAATCGCAAATACAGTCATCTCTTCCCCTCTGCCGGGTCGATCCAGACCAGAATGTGAGCGGAAATCCGACGCAACGTCATGACCGTGTTATCGCAATGCCATATCGTGTCGCTGCAACAGCACTTGAATATCAGGAAGCACACAATGAGCGAACGTAAGAAGACGGAGATAAATTGCGGCGTCGCTCTTGAGCCGACAGAAGATCACCGCTCCAGTCCCGCCAATGTCGCAACGTTTGGGGAGGTCGCAGCAGCGCGCATGGGCCGGCGCGGATTTCTGAAAGGCGCGTTGGGTACAACCACCTATGCGGCCCTCGCGGCCTCTCCTGCGGTGCTTCTTGCGGCCTGCAGCGATGAACAGGACGCAATGACGGCTACCCCAGGAACCCCACAGGCAGCGCCAGGATCGCTCGCGCAATTCACGGAGATCAGCCACGGTGTCTCGACAGACCATGTGGTGTCGCCGGGATACTCAGCCGACATCCTGATCCGCTGGGGCGACCCGGTGCTGGCCGATGCGCCTGCCTTTGTCCCGGGTGCGGCCGATGCTGATGCCCAGGAAAAACAGTTTGGCTACAACAACGATTATGTGGGGTTCGTCCCCCTGAATGACGACGGCACACGCGGTGTGCTGTGCATCAATCACGAGTTCACCTCCCGGGACATCATGTTCCCCTATGACCTGCGCAACACCAGCCCCAAGGAGCTCGCCGACGCGGAAATGGCGGCCCATGGCGGATCGATCATCGAGATTGCACAGGCCACGGACGGGGGATGGCGCGTTGTGGCTGACAGCAAGCTCAATCGGCGCATTACCACCCGCTCCACGGCCATGGACATCTCCGGCCCTGCTGCGGGCCATCCGCGTATGCAGACCAATGCCGACCCGACAGGCACAAGCGTCATCGGCACGCTCAACAACTGCGCCGGAGGCATCACGCCCTACGGCACGTATTTGATGGCGGAAGAAAACTTCCACTTCTATTTTCTCGGCGAACTGGATGATGCCGAACGCGAAGGTGCTAAGGCCGGTGACCTTGAAGCGGCTTGTGCAGCGGGAGAAGCGAGCCACCCCGAAGCCCGCAACTATTGTCGCTATGGCGTCGCCATGGGCGGCGGCTATGACTGGGGACGCCATTTCGACCGGTTCAACATCAACAAGGAACCCAACGAGGCAAACCGCTTTGGCTGGGTCGTCGAAGTTGATCCGCTCGATCCCACCTCAACGCCCGTAAAGCGTACAGCTCTTGGACGCTTCAAGCATGAAGGCGCAGAAAGCATCGTCAACACGGACGGGCGTCTTGTCATCTATATGGGTGACGACCAGCGTTTTGATTATCTCTATCGCTTCGTGAGCGAGGGCACCGTCAACACCGATGACCGGACATCAAATTTCGGTTTGTTGGATTCAGGTGTCCTGAGTGTTGCCAAATTCAACGATGACGGCTCGCTTGTCTGGATGCCTCTCATCCATGGACAAGGGTCGCTGACCCCGGACAATGGTTTCAACAGCCAGGCCGATGTGATGATCGAGACCCGTCGCGCCGCAGACCTTCTGGGGGCCACCCCCATGGACCGGCCGGAGGATGTGGAACCCAACCCCGTCACCGGCAAGGTTTATGTGGCCCTCACCAACAACTCCCGGCGTGAAGCGTCACAGGTGGATGCGGTGCATGATCGCGGGCCCAATTATTGGGGCCTCATCGTGGAAATGACGCCGCCGGAGAACGACCACGCAGCCGACACGTTCACCTGGGACATTCTGGTCAAGGGCGGCGACCCGTCGGTGCCGGTCATAGGTGCCCAATTCGCAGACGCGACAAGCAGCAATGGCTGGTTCGCCTGCCCAGACAATCTGGCCGTCGACCCATCAGGCCGCCTATGGGTGACGACCGATCAGGGTCGAGGCTGGCCGCAGATATCCGGCACCGCAGACGGTGTGTGGAGCGTCGGTACACACAATGACGACCGGTCCGCAAGCGCCATGTTCTACCGCGTGCCCGTGGGTGCAGAAATGTGCGGTCCCTGCTTCACACCCGATGGCGAGACGTTGTTTGTTGCGGTCCAGCATCCGGGCACCGACGGCGCCCTTGCATTTGAGGGCCATGCGCGCCCGTCGGATTTTGAAGACCCGATGACGCGCTGGCCGGACTTTCAGCCGGACATGCCGCCGCGCCCCTCCGTCGTGATGATCCGCAAGGACGGCGGCGGGCGTATTGGCTAGTTGGGGCTAGTTGGGCTAGGTCGAGGTCTGGATATGGCCCATCAGGGCATCCACCATGTCGCCGGTAAGATGATCGCGTTCCTTGAAAGCATAGCGATCAATATTGATCGGCAAGGCCAGCGCCCCGTGCACACCGGCCCACAACAACTGCGCCATGCGTACCGCTGACCCCTTTTGGATGCAGCCCGTCTTCTGACCTTCGACGATGGCCTTAATCAGCAGGTCCATGATCGGCAGGTCTTCGGCATCAGCCTGTTCGGGCTTTTGCAGTTCATCAGGTCGCACAAACATCAAGCCCCCCTTGTACAGGTCCTGATTGGTGTGGGCGAAGGACACATAGGCTTCCAGAATGCTCCGTATACGCTCTACCGGATTATCTATGCTGCCCGCCAGATCATGGAGCGTGGTGGTCAGCCTCTGGACGCGCCCCAGCCACAGCGACTGCATGAGTTCCGTCAGGCTGTTGTAGTAGGCGTAGATCTTGCCGACCGACACCCCTGCTTCCTTTGCCACCGCACGGGCAGATATGGCGGTGATGCCCTTCTCGGCGAAGATCGTTCCTGCCGCATTGCGAATGCGACTGCTTTCTTCGTTCCGCTGAGCCGCGGTCGCAGGGGTTCTCGGCATGTTGCGTCTTGATCAGGCGGCGATGGCGCGACGCGTCAGGTTGAAGCGCTCTTTCAGCACCTCAAGAGGCGTGTCGATTTCATCTTCCCACCGCTCGAAATAGATGTTCTTCGAGTTGCGGCCAAAGCTCCAGCCATCGGTGAACGCATCCATGCCTTCGGTGATGAAGCCCGGCGCCAGAAACGCTGTATGCGCCGTCGTCACCGCCACGCGGAACGCATGATAAGGCTGGCGAAGCTGCGCCAGGTAATAGGCCGCCAGCGCCAGTTCGCCATAGATGGTCGCTTCGTACCCGGTCAGCACGTGATGGAAGTCATGGGTCTGAAACCCGCGCACCATCATGTAGCTCAACTCCTCGGGCAACCGGTCAAGCTTGCCTGACGCCTTCAGCTCCTCATTGAAGGTGCGATAGTTCTTGCCGAGGTTCGCTTCCAGATTGTTGTCGATGATGAATTTGAGGTACTCCGCCCCAAGCGTACCGGGCGCGCACTGCTTCAGCCGGTCCAGGCTGAGCGGCTCGGCGATGTAACCCTCCTCGAGCACATCCTTGATGCCGGGAATTTTGTGAAGCTCCTCCACATAGGCGTCGATCGCACTTTGTGGCGCCTTTTCCCAGTAGTCGTGAAACAGGAAGTACACGCCATATTCCAGCGGCGTGTTCACCGACCGCATGAACTTCTCAACGAATGCGTCATCTACTTTGGGACTGTCGCTCATCACACCGTTCCTCCAATGGCCCTAGCTACGGGCATCCAGTTTCTGGAGACAGAGATAAATGAACACGTTCACTATTGCAACTAAAAAATGAACACGTTCATCCATGTGTGCGCAAAATATCCGCTGACTGTTCAATCTTGAGCATCCCAAACGCGCCTGCGTCGGGTAGAGTCCCGCAACTCAAAGGACGTCAGGAAACCAAAATGATCGAAAAATGCATCGCCGACTGGCACGACTACATCCTCCACAAGAAGCCCGGCGGCCTTGAGGATCTGATCGCAGATGATTGCGTGTTCCTCTCGCCTGTCGTTTTCACACCCCAGCACGGCAAGGACATCACCCTCGCCTATCTGCGCGCTGCAGGCGGCACGCTGGGTGGTCAGGCCAAAGGCGATGACGGCAAGCCCGCAGACAACGCAGGCAAGTTCAAATACACCAAGGAAGTGTTGGCCGGTAACCAGGCCGTCCTCGAGTTTGAAACCGAGATGAACGGCAAATACGTCAATGGTGTGGACATCATCACCTGCAATGACGAAGGCAAGATCACGGAGTTCCGCGTGATGATCCGCCCGCTGCAGGCTGTTCAGGCCGTTCACGCCGCCATGGGCGCCATGCTCGAAAAGATGAAACAGGCCGGTTAATCCACCCCGGCACCGGAACCCGCCCCTCGCACAAGCGTTAAGCCTTAGAGCGGCTCTTCATTGCATCCCGCGCCGCAATACCGCAGGCTTGGGTCAGTGTGGGGGTCCCAGACATTATTGATATGTCTTGGAGGGGTAAAATGCGTGCGTTTCTCTTGGTTTTTCTGGCGATCGTCATTCCCGGCGGCGCCATTCTGGCG